>NZ_JALKFY010000811.1:0-70263 GCF_023242985.1 Frankia sp. Mgl5
CTCAAGGAGAAGAAGCACCGCATCGAGGACGCCGTCTCGAACGCGAAGGCCGCGGTCGAGGAGGGCATCGTCGCCGGCGGTGGCGTCGCGCTCCTGCAGGCCTCCACCAGCGCCTTCGAGAAGCTCGACCTCTCCGGCGACGAGGCCACCGGCGCCCTGATCGTCGAGCGCGCGCTCGCCGCACCGCTGCATCAGATCGCCACCAACGCCGGTCTCGAGGGCGGCGTCGTGGTCGAGAAGGTCCGCGGTCTCCCGACCGGGCACGGCCTGAACGCCGCCACCGGCGAGTACGTCGACATGATCGCCGCCGGGATCATCGACCCGGTGAAGGTCACCCGCTCGGCGCTGCAGAACGCCGCGTCCATCACCGGCCTCTTCCTCACCATCGAGGTCGTGGTGGCGAACAGCCTGGCGGACGCGGCGGCGTCCGCGTCCGCGGATGCCGCCGCCTTCGGCGACATGGGTATGTAACCGCGTCACCAGCTCGTCGGCGGACCGGCCTACACGGTCGGCCCGCCGACGCCACTGTCCACCGCTCGTCGACGCTGTGCGCACCGCGGCAACCGCGTTCGAGAGCTCCCGCTTGGGAACTTGGGAATACGGCGCGGGCAGATGGCCTCGCCGAAGAGGTTGTCCGCCCATCGCGGGCGAAAATGGGCAGGGGAAAACATCAACTCCCCGCCGCTTTCAACTTATAGCACGTGGGGGGGCTTGCGTCAAGACCCAGGCTGTGCCGCAGAATAGCCAGCCGAGGCCAGATGCCGAGCAGAATCCAGCCGCGCCCGCGAGCGCCAGAATTTGGATCTGAGGTCGCGAGCCTCAGGTCGGAGCCGAGACGTGAACCCCCTGACCACCAGCGCGTTCGACCTTCCCGACCGCCTCGCCGCCAAGGCCGACCCGACGCTGGTCGCCGGCGACGAGCAGCACTTCACGGCCATCGCGGAGAGCCTCGGACAGTCGATCGCCGAGCTGTCCGACCGCCTCGACACCGCGCGCAGGGCGCCCGGCGGCATCGGCCAGGAGGCGATGGACCGGGACCTGGAGATCCACCGGCTGACCGCCCGCCTGCGCGCCCTGCGCCGCTTCGGTCTGGACCTGTGCCTCGGGTACATCATCCGGGTGGACAACCCCGAGCCCGTATACGTCGGACGGCTCGGGCTCACCGACAGCGCGGGCCGTCGCCTGCTGCTCGACTGGCGCTCGCCCGCCGCCGAGCCGTTCTTCGGAGCGACCCACGCCAACCCGATGGGCCTGGCGAGCCGCCGCAGGTACCGCTGGACCCGCGGCCGGATCAGCGACTACTGGGACGAGGTGTTCACCCCGGACGGGTTCGAGGGGCACGCCGCGCTCGACGACCAGTCCGCGTTCATCGCCAGCCTGGGCGGCAACCGCTCCGCCCGGATGCGGGACGTGCTCGGCACCATCCAGGCCGACCAGGACGCCATCATCCGCGCGGGATCCGACGGCGCCCTCGTCGTCGACGGCGGTCCGGGCACGGGAAAAACCGTCGTCGCGCTGCACCGCTCCGCCTACCTGCTCTACGCCGACCCTCGCCTCGGTCACCGCCGCGGCGGGGTGCTGTTCGTCGGTCCGCACCAGCCCTACCTGGCCTACGTGGCCGACGTCCTCCCCAGCCTCGGCGAGGAGGGAGTGCAGACCTGCAACCTGCGGGACCTCGTCGCCGAGGGAGCCACCGCGACGATCGAGACCGACCCGGACGTGGCCCGCCTGAAATCGTCCGCGAACCTGGTGAAGGCGATCGAGACGGCCGTCAGGTTCTACGAGGAACCGCCCACCAAGGGAATGACGATCACGACCCACTGGGCGGACGTCTGGCTGAGCGCCGACGACTGGGCCGAGGCGTTCGAGGCACCGGACCCCGGCACCCCGCACAACGAGGCACGTGACCAGATCTGGCAGGAGCTGGTCACCATCCTGGTGGACAAGCACGACGACGACATCTCCACACACCTGCTCCGCAGGTCGCTGCTGCAGAACCGGGAGCTGCTCACGACCCTCAACCGCACGTGGCCGCTACTCGAAGCGGCCGACCTCGTCGGAGACCTGTGGTCGGTACCCGCCTACCTGCGCAAATGCGCTCCCTGGCTCAGCCCCGACGAGGTCCGGCTCCTGCAGCGCGCGGACGCCCAGGCCTGGACGGTGTCCGACCTGCCGATCCTGGACGCGGCCCGGCAGCGGCTCGGCGACCCGGAGGCGTCCCGGCGCAGGCGTCGGCAGGACGCCGCCGTCGCCGCCGAACGCGAACACATGACCAAGGTCGTCGACAACCTGCTCGAGGCCGACGACGACGGTGAGGGCCTCGTGACGATGCTGCGCGGGCAGGACCTGCGCGACGTCCTGGTCGACGAGTCCGCGCTGCCCACCACCGACCCGGACCTGCTCGCCGGCCCGTTCGCGCACGTCGTCGTGGACGAGGCCCAGGAGCTGACCGACGCGGAGTGGCAGATGCTGCTGCTGCGTTGTCCGTCCCGCAGCTTCACCGTCGTCGGGGACCGCGCCCAGGCCCGCCACGGCTTCACCGAGTCGTGGCGGGAACGGCTCGCGCGGGTCGGGTTCGACCGGATCAGGCAGGCGTCCCTCAGCATCAACTACCGGACGCCGGAAGAGGTCATGGCCGAAGCCGAGCCGGTCATCCGCACCGTGCTCCCGGACGCCAACGTGCCGACCTCCATCCGCGGCAGCGGCATCCCCGTCCGGCACGGATCCACCTCGGATCTGGATTCGGTCCTCGGCTCCTGGCTCGCCGCGCACGCCGACGGGATCGCCTGCGTCATCGGCGATCCCACGTTCCGGCCGACGTCGCGCGTCCGGTCGCTGACCCCGGAGCTGTCGAAGGGGCTCGAGTTCGACCTGGTCATCCTCGTCGACCCGGAGGCCTTCGGCACCGGCATCGAAGGAGCCGTCGACCGCTACGTCGCGATGACCCGCGCGACCCGGCAACTCGTCATCCTCACGAGCCCCTGACGTCGGCGGGCCTGATCGGTGTGGGATCAGCGAGCCCGGCCGAAGGTTCGGGTGGTGGCGAGGACGGCGAGGCGGTTGTCGGCGCCGGTGTCACGCACCTCGACCCGGCCGAGGCCGTCGCGGACCAGCGCGGTGGCGACGACCGGGCCGACCCGGGCCGGGCGCAGGTAGCGGATCCCCAGGGAGGCGAGCGTCTCGCCCGGGGTGAGGGAGAGCGCCGCCTCCTCGGCGGTCAGGGCGAGCAGCCCGCCGTTGATGGTGTTCGACGCGTTGATCGCGTCCTCGGCGCGGGGCAGCGTCGCCACGCCCGGTGCGAGGATCTCGCAGCGGGCCCGCTCGGCCAGCGGCCTGCTCAGCCGTCGGCCCGGGCTCCGGCGCGGCCGGGTCTTCAGGTCGGCCAGATCGGGTGCCATGACCAGGGCGGGGTTCGGGGCGGCCATGAACGAGGTGACGGCGAATCCGATCCGGTCACCGCCACTGCCGGTGAACTCGACCTCCACGACGCCGACCGACCGGCCGGCCTTGACCAGCCGGGCGGCCACATTGATCGTCTCGGACTCGCGCGGCGGGGCGAAGACCTGGACGTCCAGGTCGAGCGTGACGGGGACGCGGGGGGCGAACCGGTCCATGACCGTGTACCCGGCCACGGTGTCGGCCCAGATCGCCAGGATCGACGTGCGCACGCTCCGCGTCCCGGGGGCGAACAGTTCCGGGGCGACCGGTGCCGACCCGTGCCACTCGTCGCCGACCAGGTCGAGGCCGAAGCCGAGCTCGAGCAGGATGTGGTCGTCGGTGTGCGTGACGTACTGGACTTCGTCGATGGTGGTCATCGCTGCCGCCCCCCCGGGCATGACGTGGCTTGCCTCGCCGGGACGACGCGGGCCCGCACCTCGGCTGGAGCCGCTTCGGCTGAGCACTGGTCTCCGATCCACTCCTCGGCCCACAGCGCGGGCAGACGCCCAGCCGACCGCCGAGGACCTTCCTGATTCAACAACATTGACGTCAGAATCAAGTCAGGATGGCTCTCGGTGTGGCGCACCACGCACCTCGTACGCCTCGGCGCTGTCGGCCGGCGTCACCGGGCGAGGAGGTCACGGATCACCTGGGCGATCTCGTCGGGGGCTTCCTCGGCCATGAAGTGGCCGGAGCGGGTGAGGCGGTGGTCGAGGTCGGGTGCCCAGGCCCGCCAGAGCGCCGCGGCGTCGAAGCCGAGCTGGGCGCCCCAGTCCTGCTGCACCACGGAGACGGGCATCGCGAGCTGCGAGCCGGCGTCGAGGTCGGCCTGGTCGTGCGCCAGGTCGACGCCAGCGGACGCGCGGTAGTCGGCGACGATCGACGGCACCGCCGCGGCGCTCGCTCGCAGGTATTCGGCGCGGACGTCTGCCGGGATCGCCCCCGGATCGTTCGCCCAGGCGTCGAGGAAGAAGCCGAAGAACGCGTCCGCACTGTTGGCGATCATCGTCTCGGGCAGGCCTTCTGGCTGCGCCATGAGATAGAGGTGGAAGCCGACCGCGCCGGACACCCCGTGCAGCACGTTCCACATGTCGAGGGTCGGCACGACGTCCAGGATGCCCAGGTGCGTGATCGTCTCGGGATGGTCGAGCCCCGCCCGGAAGGCGACGAGGGCTCCGCGGTCGTGGCCGACCAGCGCGAAGCGCTCATGGCCGAGCGCCGCGGCAAGCGCCACGACGTCGGCCGCCATCGTCCGCTTCGCGTACACGTCGGGGCCGGTGGCTGAGGGCTTGTCGCTTGCTCCGTAGCCGCGCAGGTCAGGACAGATGACCGTGTGTTCGGCGGCGAGGCGCTCGGCGACCTGCCGCCACATGAGGTGCGTCTGGGGGAAGCCGTGCAGCAGCACGACCGGGCTGCCCGTGCCGCCGACCGCCGTCGAGAGCGTGACTCCGCCCGTGCCGGGCAGGCGGGTGTGGTCGAAGCCGGGGATGGTGAGGGGCATGGCGCGCTTCCTTCCGTGGCGGGTGCGGCAGCGGGTGCCGTGTCGGACGAGCCCAGGCTGCGCGGCGTCGGTCAGCGGCGAATCAGCGCGCCACGCCGCGGGCGCGGCACCGGCGTGAGGATGGGGACATGCGGATCGAGGTGCTGGGCGCGGTGCGGGCGCGGCGCGAGGACGGGCCCGACATCGACCTGCGTGGCCCCCGGCACCGTGAGGTCCTCGCCCGCCTCGTCGCCGCCGACGGTCGGATGGTCACCACCGACGCCCTCGTCGCCGACCTGTGGCCCAACCCGCCGGCCGGCGCCGTCGGAGCCCTCCGCACGTTCGTCGCCGCCCTGCGCCGCGCCCTCGAGCCCGAGCGCCCACCCCGGACGCCACCCCGCGTGCTGGTGACCGAGGGGACCGGCTACGCGCTGCGGCTACCGCGGGCGGACGTCGACGCCCACCGCTTCGAGGACGCGCTCGCCGCCGCCCGGCGCTCGTCCGACGCGTTCGCGCCGCTCGGCGTGGCGCTCGCCGCGTGGCGCGGACCGGCCTACGCCGACCTGCCCGACGCCGGGTGGGTGCGCGGCGAGCGCCGCCGGCTCGAGGAGCTGCGGCTGCAGGGCGCGGAGCTGCGGGCGGCCATCCTGCTCGATCGCGGCCACGGGGCCGATCTCGTCGCCGAGCTCGGCGCGCACGTCACCGAGCATCCGTGGCGCGAGCCGGCGTGGGGACTGCTCGCCCGCGCCCTCTATCGCGCCGGGCGCCAGGCCGACGCGCTCGCCACGCTCCGGCGCGCCCGCGCGATGCTCGTCGACCAGCTCGGGCTCGACCCGAGCCGCGCACTGCGCCGGCTTGAAGCGGACATGCTCACCCAGTCGCCCGCCCTCGAACCGCGAGTCTCCGAATGGCCGACCATCACCGCCCGTATCGGCCCGCGCACGACCGTCGACGTCGCCCGCGCCCTGGCCCTCGCGGGCGGCGACGCGCTCGTGTCCTCCCGGCGCGACCGGCTCGCCGCCGCGCTCGCCGCCGAACGAACAGGCGATGTCACGCTGACCGCCCGCGTCATCGGTGCCTACGACGTGCCCGCGATCTGGAACCGTGCCGATGACCCGGAACAGGCCCGCGCCGTCGTCGCCGCGGCCGAACGCACGCTCGCCACGCTCGGCCCCGCCGCGCCCGCCGACCTGCGGGCCCGGCTCTTCGCCACGATCGCCGTCGAGAGCCGCGCCGAGGACGCCACCGGGCCGGCACGGGAGGCTGAGGCGCTGGCACGGTCTCTCGGTGATCCCGCCCTGCTCGCCTTCGCGCTCAACGGCGTCTTTCTGCAGTCCTTCTCCCGGCCGGGACTTGCGCCGCGGCGCGACGACATCGGCGCGGAACTCGTCGCGGTGTCCACCCGGCACGGACTGCCCACCTTCGCGATTCTCGGCCATCTCGTACGCCTGCAGTCGGCGTCGGCCCGCGGTGATCTCGACGCTGGCTCCCAGCACGCGGCCGCGGCCGAGCGGCTCGCCGCCGAGCACGAGTCGCCGCTCGTGCCGGTGCTCACCGGGTGGTTCCGGGCGCTCGTCATCGCGGCCCGCAGCGCCGCGCCCGGCGGGCCGTCCGCCGCCCAGGCCGCGGCCGCCTACCGCACCGCCGACACCGCGCTCGAACAGGCCGGAATGCCGGGCCTGCACCGCGGCCTGCTACCGCTCGCCCTGCTCGGGCTCCGTCTGCTGCACGACCGCCCCGCCCCGATCGACCCGCGGCTGGACTGGGGCCCGTACACGCCGTGGGCGGCACCGCTCGTGCTCCTCGCGCAGGACCGTCGAGAACAGGCGCGAGCCGCCCTCGCCGCGACGCCCGAACCGCCGCACGACCACCTCCAGGAGGCGCTCTGGTGCCTCACCGCCCACGCCGCCGCCCAGCTCGGCGAGCACGCGATCGCCGGGCGGGCCGCGGCGGCCCTGCGGCCCGCCCGCACCGAACACGCCGGCGCCGCCAGCGGCATGCTCACACTCGGCCCGGTGGCGCGCTACCGCGACTAGGCGCCGGCGGTCGCGGTAGGGACAGCGGTGTTACTCAGACCGGCAGGCCGGACCTTCCATGCCCCACCGGGCCGATGTGGGCACACTGACTTCTACTTCAGAGCGGATTATAGAGCTAATATGTCCATTCTTAATCCTCGATAGCCGGGAACGCTGGGGGTCGCGATCAGTCTGGGTATGTCCTCGGGTCGGGCAAGGCCGAAAAATGACGGGTTTACCGGTCTGGCTCGACCAGCGCTCCGAGCTGAGGTGATCCGTTGGAGCGCCGGCGAGCTCGTCCTGCCGACAGTGCCCGCGCCGGGCGCCGACAGCCGGGACGCCGCCATCTGTCCGGCATGTGACCAGGACTGGAACCGCACGACCCGACGCTGGCAGCGATGAGTTCAGGGCAAGGACGAGGGATGCTGGCCGCGGAGTCGCCTTATGTGGGAAGCAGCACGCTGAACGAGCCCTCGCTGTTTATCTCGTACGCGCATGCGGACGCCATGTACGTCGAACGGCTCGCGCGGTGCCTGGACGGCTTCGGCCTGCCCGTCTGGTACGACGACAGCCTGGGGTGGGGCGCTCGATTCACCCAGGAGATCCGGCTACGGATCAGGAACGCCCTCGCCGTCATCGTCGTGATGTCCCCCGCGGCGGAGAAGTCGGAGTGGGTCGAACGGGAGATCCTGGAAGGGCAACGGCACGACCGGGAGTTCTTCCCCATCCTGATCGAGGGAAGCCGACTGTTCCTGCTCGCGACGCGGCACTACTTCGACGCCCAGGACGGCTCGTTGCCAGGCAAGCGGGAGATCGCGCAGTTGCAGGCGGTCTGCAGGAGCACGGGCACCGCCGGCGGAGACACCCCGACGCTCCTGCTGCGGCCGCCGCACCAACGGGCGTCGACGGTGCACCTCTCCAGGGAAAGATCGTTGGAGAAGCTCGGCTCGCTCTTCCAGGAGGGAGAGCTGGAGCATGCGGACATCCTGACATCGTCGCTGCTGCTCGAGTCGGTGCAGCGGCTGGAGGCCGGCTGGATGCGGCGCCGGGCTGACGGCGAACGACTGCCCATCGACCTGCTGGCCCGGATCGACTCACTGTGGGAGGACACCTCCGAGGGAAAGCAGGGATTTCGCGCCCAGATGGCCCGACACATGGGCCTGCGCGTCGACACCGAGCGGGATTTCGTCCAGCTGGCACAGGCGCTGGGGTGGACGAGCGGCCGCGGGGACACGAATCCACGCTACGGAGCCTTCGTCGGGGCCGCCGGCCGCGGAAACGGATTCTTCCCGACTCTACGTAATCCGCAGATGGAGCGATATCAGAGCTGGCATGACCAGTGGGTGCAGACAGTCATGGCCGTGCATTTACGGCTACTGAAAGGCGGGGGATGATCGTGCCCTGGTACGGGTGGCTGCTGCTGGTCATTTTTCTCGGCGGTGGTGGGTATCTTCTCTTCATCGGGCTGATAAAGGTACCGCCAGGCCAGGTGGGAGTCGTCCGGGTACGGTTCGCCCCGAGCCACCCGGACGACGCACGCCGGCGGGTGAAGGTGCATGGCTCGCCAGGGGTGCAGGCGGAGCTACTGAAGGCCGACTGGCTCTACTTCCGGCCGCCGGTGCTGTACCAGATCAGCCGTCGGGAAAGGACCAGGGTCCCGCCGGGAACGATCGGCGTGGTCGTGGCGAGGGACGGGGAGACGGCTCCGGTGCACGAGGCGCTTTCGAGGCACGTCGAATGCGACTCCTTTCAGGACGGGCGCGCCTTCCTCCGCAACCGGGGCCAGAAGGGAAGGCAGCCCGCGGTGCTGCCGGTCGGCGAGTACGACATCAACCCGGAGCTGTTCGACGTCGTGACGGTGGAGACGATCGGGTCTGGCCGGTACGGCCTCACCGAGAACGACCTGAGAGAGATCGACGTTCAGGTCGGAACCGCCGGAGTCGTGATCGTCCGCGTCGGACAGATGTACGACGACAGCAACGCCGCGGTCGCGCCGCGGGTACCCCACCATCGCAGTTTCCAGTACCCCTGGGCTTTCCTCGAGAACGGTGGTTGCCAGGGGGTACAGGAGGAGACGCTCCCCGGCGGGGGAAGTTATCAGATCAATCCGTGGTTCGCCCGGGTGGTCCTCATCCCCACCCGGGTCCTCGTCCTGGAGTGGAGCAGGAAGCGGCAGGAGGAGAGCCGCTTCGACTCGGCGCTCGACCAGATCGTGGTCAACGTCGGAGGATTCCCGATCCGGTTCGACATGCAGCAGACCATCCAGATTCCGGCCAGAGCGGCGCCGCGGCTGGTGAGCCAGTTCGGCGAGCAGGAGAAACATCCGGTCGAGCCGGACGACGACGTGACGAGACCCGCCCCGGTGCGCCGGTTCGTCGAGCGTGTGCTGGGGACGACCGCCGAGGGATATTTTCTGAGTACGGCCAGCGAGTACACGGTGCTCGACTTCCTGAACAGTCACAACGAGGTTCGGCTGGAGGTCGAGCAAAAAGTCCGCCAGGCGCTTGACGAATGGGATATCGAGGCGGTCCGCACCACCCTCGGCGAGTTCGAACCACCCGCGAACCTTGACGAGATCCGCCGGGCGATCGCCAGCGAGCGGGAGCACGCGCGTATCCACCGGCACGAGCTGGAGAACGCGAGAATCAAGGCGGAGATCGTCCGGGTCCAGGCGGAGAGCGAAGCCGTCGCCAAAGGAATCCGGAGCACAGCGGAGGCGGAGCACATCCAGAAGCTGGCGGCGGCGGAGCTTGAGGCGAGGATCCAGCTTCTGGGCCAGGATGTCGTGGCGATGGAGCTCCTCCTGGCACAGCTCTCGAAAATGAACGTGCCGACCTATGTCGGCGGCGACGCGACCGCGCTGCTACAGCACATGCCCCTGGAAGCCGCACGCGAAATGATCAACAATGCGATCGCCCGCGTCCAGCAGAAGGAGATGGCTGGCGCGCCGCCGCGTCCCGGCCCACCCGACGACGGCGCCGCCAGCGAACTGGCAGCCGGTACCGGTCCGATCTGAGGCTCCCCGGCTGATGAATCAGGCCGTGCGCCCGCGTCATCCGCGGCGCGCTTTTACTCGTTGGGCGGGTAGTCGGTGGAGGCGGCGAGGTCACGCTGACGTTCGAAGTGTCACGGTCGCGCGGCGGCGGTGACCTCGTCCAGGGCGCGCAGCCCGTTGAGGGCGCGGGGATAGCCGATCTCAGCCGCCCACGTTAGGTGCCGTACCCGCTGCCAGGCAGGACCTGCCAGTGCCTGTATCGGCGGAGCCCGCGAGCCCGGATCGTCCCGAGGCCGGTTCGTCCCGAGGCCGGCTCGGCGTGGACGGCCGACGTCCACGGCGCACGAGGGCCGCCCCGGAGGGCTTCTACAGGTTGGGCCGGCGGATGGCGCCGTCGAGTGCCTGGCCCAGCAGGCGGGCGAGGGTGGCCCGTTCCTCCCGGCTGAGGCCGGCGAGGATCTCGTCCTCGACGCTCTCCTGAGCATGCTCGGCCCGTTCGAGCGCCTCGCGGCCGGTCTCGGTCATCGTCACGAGATGCCGGCGGCGGTCGGCCGGGTCACGGCGCCGCTCCGCCAGGCCGGCGGCTTCCAGGTCGTTGAGCAGCAGGACGCAGTAGTTGGCGTCGATGCACAGGCCTTCGGTCAGGGCCTGCTGGGTGGTGCCGGCGTGATCGCGCAGGTAGGCCAGGGCCGCCATGTCCTTGAGGCTGATCCCGAGCAGGTCGGGCGTGCTGGCCCGGTGGACGAGCCGCGACAGGCGGGTCAGCAGCACGATCGGCCCCGTGGTTGAGGTGGCTTCCGGCATCGAACTATAGTAGCGGCATCGACATCATCACTGATCCGTGATGATTAACCCGACGTGATTATCGATGCCCGATGACCAACCATGATCCGACTCCCCCCGGAGGAGATCCACTCGATGACCGAAGCAGTCGATGTCTGACCCCACGCTGGCCGCAGTTACCGGCGGAGCCGACCGGCGCCGGTGGATCGCCCTCGTGGTCGTGTGCCTGGCCATGCTGATGAACGCGCTCGACTCGTCGATCGTCAACGTGGCGTTGCCGTCGATCCAGGGCGACCTGCACTTCAGCCAGTCCAACCTCACCTGGGTCGTCGACGCCTACCTGATCGCCTTCGGCAGTTTCCTGCTGCTCGCCGGGCGCCTCGGCGACCTGGTCGGCCGCAAGCGGGTGTTCCTCACCGGGGTCGCGCTGTTCACCGCCGCCTCGGCGCTGTGCGCCGTCTCCCCCAACCAGGGCACGCTGATCGTGGCCCGCTTCGCCCAGGGGCTCGGCGGCGCCGTCTCCTCGTCGGTGATCATCGCGATCATCGTCACCGAGTTCCCGAACGCGACGGAGCGGGCCCGGGCGATGAGCGCCTACATGCTCGTCGCCGTCGGGGGCGGGTCACTGGGGCTCGTGGCCGGCGGAGTGCTCACCCAGGCCGTGAGCTGGCACTGGATCTTCCTCATCAACGTCCCGATCGGGGTCGCGACCTTCGCCCTCGGGGCCGTCCTGATCGAGGAGAACGTCGGTCTCGGGGTGGGCCGAGGAGTGGACGTCACCGGTTCCCTGCTGGTCACCGCGGCGCTGCTGCTCGGCATCTACGCGATCGTCACGGCGGCCACCCACGGCTGGGCCTCGGCCCAGACACTCGGGTACGGGGCCGTCGGGGTTGTGCTCCTGGCCGCGTTCTTCCTGGTCGAGGCCCGGCGGAGCAATCCGATCATGCCGTTGCGGATCCTGCGGGTACGCAGCCTGGTCGGCTCCAGCGTGGTGCGCGGATGCCTGTTCATCGCGATGTACGCCGTCTTCTTCTTCGGTGCGCTCTACCTCGAGCAGGTCCGCGGCTACAGTCCGCTGCGCACCGGGCTCGCGTTCCTGCCGATGTCCCTCGTCGTCGCGGCCCTGTCGATGGGCATCGTCAGCCGGCTGCTCATCCGCTTCGGAGCGATGAACGTGCTCGTCCCCGGACTGGTCGCGGTGATCGTCGGCCTGTTCCTGCTGACCCGGGTGGACGAGCACACCAGCTACGCCGCCGGCCTGCTCCCGGGGCTACTGATCCTCGGTCTCGGCATGGGCGCCGCGATGGTCCCGCTGCTGTCGATCGCCATGGCGGACGTCCCCCCGGCCGACGCCGGGCTGGCCTCGGGAATCGTCAACGTCTCGCTCTGGCTCAGCTCCTCGGTCGGCCTCGCCGTCCTCTCCAGCCTCGCCGCCAGCCGCACGAAAACCCTCACCGGCCACGGGCACTCCGCCGTTGCCGCCCTGGTCAGCGGCTATCACCTGGCCTTCCTGGTCGGTACCGGCTGTGCCCTGCTCGGGCTCGTCACGACGCTCGTCGTCCTGCGCGCTCCGGCCCGGGCGGCGTTCGCGGCGACGCGGGCGGCAGCGGCGGCGACAGCCGAATCCGCGGAGCTGCCCACCCCCCGCGAGCATCCTGAGCCCCGGGTGGAGGCGGTCCCCCACAAGTCCTGAGCCGCACGACCACCCCGGCCGACGTGGCCACCGCCGAGCACGCCGCCAGGGTGCCCGCCTACTCGGCGACAGCGCGCCGACGTCCGCCGGTGGGTTCGCGGGCCAGCAGCCGCCGGGTGATGCCTTCCATGCGGGATGCCGCCGAGCCGCTGAACGACGGGCCGTCCACGCTGATGCGGCGTCCTTCGACAAAGGCGCTCAGTGGGTCGGGGGGCGGCGCGTCAAGGAGAGGGAGAATCTGCCGGACGCTTTCGTCGACCGTCTTCCCGGCTTTTTTCAGGTCGGCGACCGCGGCGGCGGCCGCCTCGTCGTAGTCGCCGGAGAAGCTGGTTGCCACGATGCCTGGGTGGACAAGAACGTATCGGACGGCGCCGTGTTCGTGGGCGGCCACGAAGGCGACCCCGAGAAGGTCGTTGAGCTTGCCGCCCTGTCCGAGCGCGGCGCCGCCGTGGTAGAAGCGCCGTAGTTGCAGGTCGTCCCAGCGGACGACGGAGATGTCCGCCCCGGGGCCCGCAATGTTCACGATCACCGGGTTGGCGCCCTTCTCCAGCAGGCTGGTGAGGCCGTGACCGAGGACGTACCGGCTGAGGTAGAACAGCGCGAAGTTCTCCTCGAACCCCTCCGAGGTCTCGCGGCGGGCGGAACGGTAGTGGCGCGCTCCCAGCACGAGCCCGTCTATCGCGGCGAACCGTTCCGTGACAGACGCGACGACCCTCTCGTTCTCGCTGACGAGGCTCAGCTCCGCCTGGAGGAAGAACGCCCTGCCGCCAGCGCCGGCCCGGTTGGCCGCGTCGAGGAAGGCCGTTCCCTTGGCGGCGTTGCGGCCGACGACCACGACCTGGTCGCCACGGCCCAGGAGGGTGCGGGCGAGGGCCTGGCCGATCCCGTCGGTCCCTCCGGTGATCACGATGGTCCTCATCGGGTGCCCTCCTGGGCGGTCGCGGCGGACAGGGCTGGCGGGACCGTCCCGGACGTTGACGTGGTCGCAGTCGCGGTCGCGGTCGCGGTCGCGGCACCCGCGGCCGGGACCGCCGCCTCGGTGGTCGCGTCTCGCCGGGGGAGGAACGCGCTCATGGCGAGGATGACGGCGACGGCCGCCAGCGCGAACCAGTGGACGCCGTGGAACCCCGCCATCCCGCGGGTGTTCTCCGGCCCAACGGTCGTCAGGATCAGGGTGACGACGGCGATGCCGATGGCCGCGCCGAGCTGGTTGAGGATGTAGAGCACGGAGCTGCCCTGGGACACGGACTCCGGAGGCAGCGTCCGGTACAGGGATCCCATGGTAGGCGCGCCGACGAAGCTCAGCCCCGCGCCGACCACGAACGCGGCGAGCGCGGGCCACACCTCGTTGGTGTGCGCGCCGATCCCGGTGAACGCCAGTTGGCCGAGTACCGCGACGACCGCCCCGCCCCGGACGAGGGCCCGGGGGCCGAGCCGGTCGGACA
This sequence comes from Frankia sp. Mgl5, assembly GCF_023242985.1. Lineage (NCBI taxonomy): Bacteria > Bacillati > Actinomycetota > Actinomycetes > Frankiales > Frankiaceae > Frankia > Frankia sp. Mgl5. The sequence goes on from NZ_JALKFY010000811.1 coordinate 13,850, forward strand.
GCCGCCCGGACAGGGGCATGCAGATGACGGCGGCCACCGCGAACGGTGCCACCAGCAGCCCGGCCCCGAGCGCGCCCCGCCCGTGCTGCTGGTAGTAGAGCGGGAGCACGAAGAGGTTCGCGAACATCGTCAGGCCCACCAGGGTCATGACGGCCACGCTCGCGGCGAATCCCGGACTGGCGAACAGGCGCAGGTCGATCAGGGGTGGCGTGCGCCGGTGCGGACGTCCGCGCAGGGCGTGCACGGCGTAGCCGGCGAGCAGCGTCACCGCCGCGACGAGCGGGACGAGCACCTGCCAGGCGACGACGGCGGTGCGGTCGGCCGCCTGCGTCAACGCGAGGACCACGGCGGCGAACCCCGGGCCGATCAGCGCGACGCCGAGAACGTCGAGGCGCCCACCAGCCGCCTGGCGTGGCGGGTCGGCAGGTACCGCGCGGGCTGCGCCGAGCAGGGCCACGGCCCCGACCGGCAGGTTGATCAGGAACATCCATCGCCAGGAGGCGCTCTCCAGGACGATCCCACCGACGATCAGGCCGAGCACCGGGCCGGCCGAGAGCACCATGCCCATCAACCCCATGACCCGGCCGGCGCGGTGTGGTCCCGCGGCGCGGGCGAGCAGGGTGAGCACCAGCGGGTCGAGCACGCCGGCGGCAAGGCCCTGGATGACCCGGAAGACGATCAGGCTGGTGATGTTCCAGGCGAGACCGGAGGCCAGGGAGGCGGACAGGAAGACGACGAGGGCGGTCAGCCACAGCCAGCGCGCGCCGACCCTGTCGACAGCCCAGGTGGTGATCGGGATGGCAATGGTGAGGGCCAGGAGGTATCCGGTCGAGACCCATCCGATCGTGCTCAGCGAGGTGTGGAACCGCGCGGCGAGGGTGTCGACACCGACGGCGACGACGGACCCGTCGAGGATTCCCATGATCCCGCCGAGCAGAACCACCGCGATCAGGCGACGCAGCGGCGGGTCGAGCCGGTCCGCGTCCCGAGCTTCGGCCGACATAATGCCTCCGAGTGTCTGGAGTTTTGCACCTGCGAGTGCAGTTTAGCGATCGTAGCCGTTCCCACGGCAGCGGGAGACCGACGGCGGCCGGCAGCTACGGTGCGGCGGTACCGTGATGCGGTGAACGCGATCTCGGGCGGCGGGCGGACGGCCGGCGGGCGACCGGGCTCGCGCGGCCGCCCGGACAAGAGGGAAGCGATCCTCGGCACCGCGTTCACGGTGTTCGCCCGGGAGGGGTACGCCCAGGCGGCGCTGGATGTCATCGCCGCCGAGGCGCAGGTCGCCAAGCACACGATCTACAACCACTTCGGCGACAAGCAGACCCTGCTGCGGGCGGCGCTCGCCGCCGAGGCCGACCACGCGCTGGCGAAGAACCTGGCCGCCGTCGACCGGCTCCGCGACCTGCACGGCGACCTACGGGCCGCGTTGGAGGACGTCGGCCACCGACTGATCCAGTGCTTCTGCGACGAGCGGGGCTGGGCGCTGCGCCGACTGCTCTACGCGGAGATCAACCAGTTTCCCGATCTGCTCGACATCATCCAGGGACGTGCGGCGAATCCGGTCACCGAGGCGCTCGCCGACCGGTTGGCCCGGCTGACGCTGGCGGGGAAGCTGCGGGCCGGCGACCCGTCCGCGGCGGCGGAGCAGCTCGCCGCGCTGCTGACCGGGTCGTTGGAGGCCCGGGCCCGGTTCGGCACCAGGGTGCTCTCCGATGACGAGATGCGCGCGGTGGCACGGGCCGCCGTCGACACGTTCCTGCACGCCTTCGGGCCCCAGGGCGCACCACCCGCCTGACGCGGGGCAGGTACGAGTACGAGTACGGATCCGGCCACGTGATCGGCCGGCCGGCGGGAACTGTGACTTCTCGGCTTGAGCCCCGCTATAGGGAGCCGAAAGCACCCGTGGTCATCATCGGGTCAGTGGACGCGACGTGCCCGGTGCGACCGCCAGGCCCCGCGTGCGGTGAGCGTCATCCGCCGGTGCCGTGAATGCGCCTTCCGGTGGCTACCGAAGCTGGGGAGGAACTACATGACAGAGGTTGCGGGCGATCGGGTACGGGTGCTCATCCCGGAGCAGGAGGATGGACGAGGCCCCCATCGCAGGCTGACCCAGTTGTTCGACGCGGGTTCGTTCGCACCCTTCCCCGGGGTTGCCGGCAGCCGTGTGCTCGCCGGCCGCGGCCGGATCGACGGTGAGGTGGCCATCGCCTTCTGCACCGACGGGACCCGGATGGGCGGGGCGATCGGAGCCGACGGCGCCGCGCAGATCGTCTCCGCCATCGAGGAGGCCCTGCGCCTCGGACGTCCCGTCATCGGCCTGTGGCACTCCGGTGGCGCGAACCTCACCGAGGGCGTGCAGTCCCTCGACGGAATCGGGCGCATCTTCGCCGCGATGATCCACGCCTCCGGCCGGATCCCGCAGGTGTCGGTGGTGCTGGGGCCGGCCGCCGGCGGCGCGGCGTACGGGCCGGCGCTGACCGACGTCGTCATCATGGCACCGGCCGGCCGGGTCTTCGTGACGGGCCCGGACGTCGTCCGCAGCGTGACCGGCGAGCAGATCGACATGGAGGGCCTCGGCGGCGCCGACGCGCACGGCCGCAGGTCCGGCGTCGTCCACGTACAGGCGTCCTCGGAGGGCGACGCCTACCAGCGGGCGCGGCGGATCACCACGCTGCTCGCCGGGTCGGGCCCGTTCGTGCTCGACCCCGCCATCACCGCGGAGGTGGACGCGAACGAGCACCTGCGGCCGGACCCGCGTGCGCTGCTGCCGGAGCGGCCCCGGCGGGCCTACGACGTCCACCCGCTGATCCTGCGGCTGCTCGATGATGATCAGAATCCGTTCGAGGAGCTCCAGCCGCGCTGGGCCCCGAACGCCGTGGTCGGCCTGGGCCGCCTGTACGGCCAGCCCGTGGGGGTGGTCGCGAACAACCCGATCCGCAAGGGTGGCTGCCTGGACTCGCTGAGCGCGGAGAAGATCTCGCGGTTCGTCCGGATGTGCGACTCGTTCGGCGTTCCGCTGGTGGTGCTCGTGGACGTCCCCGGGTATCTGCCCGGCGTCCGCCAGGAGTGGGAGGGCGTGGTGCGCCGCGGCGCCAAGCTGCTCTACGCCTTCGCCGAGGCCACGGTACCCAGGGTCACGTTGGTCACCCGGAAGTCGTTCGGCGGGGCGTACATCGCGATGAACTCCCGGTCGCTGGGCGCGACCGCCGTGCTCGCCTGGCCGGAGGCCGAGGTCGCCGTCATGGGCGCCGAGGCGGCGGTCGGCATCCTGCACCGGCGCAAGCTGGCCGCCGCGGCCGAGGAGGAGCGGCCGGCCGTGCTCGCCCAGCTCGTCGAGGAGCACACCCGCACCGCCGGCGGCGTGGACCGCGGCCTGGCCCTCGGCGTCATCGACTCCGTCATCACCCCGGCCGACACCCGCCGCCGCATCGCCGAGGCCCTCGCCGACGCCCCAGCCCGCCACGGCAGTCACGGAAACATTCCCCTGTAGTCCGCTGTGGAACTACCGGTCAGGGAGCGAGCAGACCGTCGATCTCCGTGATCGCCCGCGCTGTGTCGTGAAAGAGCACCCAGCTCTCCCTTCTTTGATCGACATCGGGAACGTCCAGCCCGACGACTCCAGCCAGCGATCAAGGTTGTGCTGGAGGTCGCCGCCGCCACTTGGCCAACGGCGGCGACAACCTCGGGGTCTACGTGGCGGTCTTCACGGCCAGCGCGGTGATCAGGCCGGCGACCTCGGCGGGGCGTTCCAGGGCCGGCAGGTGGGCGCAGTCGGCGAGTTCCACCAGCCGCGCGGACGGGATCGACGCCGCGTAGGCGGCGGGGTGCGCGGCGGGCAGGATGCCGTCCCGCTCCCCGCGCACCACCAGGGTTGGCGCCCCGATCAGGGCCAGCCGGCCCTGCAGCCTGGGGTTGTGCAGGTGCGGGTTCCAGCCGATCCGCGCGGTCGCCTCCAGTGCCCGGTACAGGTGCACCGGCAGCGCGTGGGGGTCGGCGGCATCCTCGGCGAGCGCCGGGCTGAGATGGCCGACCAGATCCTGCGGCCGTGCCAGCAGCTTGGGCAGCAGGACGTCGTCCTCGGCACCGAAGATCTGGAAGACGGGGGCGTCGTCCACCCGCAGCCCCAGTGGGCTGAGCAGGGCCAGCGCCCGGGCCCGCTCCGGGAACCAGACCGCGATCTCCGCCGCCAGCCAGCCGCCGAGCGAGCTGCCGACCAGGACGGCCCGGTCCACCTCGAGACTGTCCAGGATCCGCCGGAGGGTGAACACGACATCCGCGATGCCGTGCCAGGTGGTGATCGCGTCCGACCGGCCGAAACCGGGGATCTCGGGCGCGATGACCTCGAAGCCCGCCGCCGCCAGGTCGGTGAACAGCGGCAGCACGCCGACCTCGCCGAACGGCGAGTGCAGGTAGACCAGCGGGATGCCCTCCCCCAGCCGGACGTAGCGGATCCGGGCGCCGTCGACCTCGATACGCCGCAGCGCCGGCACGGTCACGTTCTCCGCAGCCACGTTCGCGGTCACGTTCGCGGTCACGTTCGCGGTCACGCGGTCACCTCCGGCCAGGTCGGGGGGGTGGTGAACTCGGCGCACAGCCGGGGGATCACCTGCTCGGCGAAGAGGGTGAGGTTCGCCTTCGTCAGTTCCGGCGGGAGGGTGCCGATCTGGAACAGGCCGAGCAGATTACCCACGCCGAGCCGACGGATGTGGCCGACGAGTTTCTCGGTCACTGTCTCCGGGCTGCCGACGATCGCGTAGGACCCGGCCACCACGGTCTCCCAGTCCGGAACACCGAGCAGATAGCTCGGAGCGTTCTCCATCAATCGCAGCGCCGCGGAGATGCTCTGGTATCCCGGTGGCACGATCTGCACCCCGTTGAGCAGCCGGCGGGCGAAGTACCAGAAGTGCTCCTCGTATTCCTCCCGGGCCGCCTCGTCCGTCTCGGCCACGTATATCGGCAGCAGCAGGCCGAGGTTCTCCGGCGCCGGGGAGCGGCCGGCCTCCAGCCAGACCCGCCGGAACGTCGCGTAATTACGCTCGAAAACCGAGGAGTGGAAGAAAGGAAGGCCGATGTAGGAGAACCCGCGGGCCGCGACGAGCTCCATCGTCTCCAACGACCCCAGCCCCGGAATCCAGACCGGTGGATGCGGCTGCTGCAGCGGTCGCGGCCAGGGATTTACGTGCGGGATCTTGTAGTACTCGCCGTTGAACTCGAACGGGCCGGGCCGGGTCCAGGACTCGACGACGAGGTCGAGCGCCTCGGCGAACCGGGCCCGGGCGTGGGCCGGGTTCACCCCTGAGGCGTAGTACTCCGGGCCGCCGCCGACGACCATGCCCGCGATGAGCCGGCCGCCGCTGACGACATCGAGGATGGCGAACTCCTCGGCGACCCTGGTCGGCGGGTTGTACAGCGGCAACGCGTTACCGATCACCGCGATCTTGGCCCGGGATGTCCGCCGGGCGAGCATCGCGGCGAAGAGGTTGGGGCTCGGCATCGATCCGTAGGCGGTCTGATGGTGCTCGTTGAGTACCAGGCCGTCGAAACCGACCTGCTCGGCATATTCGAGCTCGTCGAGATAGCGGTTGTAAAGGCCGTGGCCGAGGGTCGGGTCGTAGAACTCGTTCGGGGGCGTGATCCATGCTGATCCGGTGTAGTCGGCCGGTAGGTGCGGCCACGGCATCAGATGGAACGAGAAAATCTCCATGCGTCCTCCGGGAATCCGGCCGCCGACGGCCGGACGGATGAGTGGACGGGCGGACCGAGACGTCCCACACGGGCCGGCACACACCGAGACCGCACCGCGGGGGCGACGCCAACAGCGACGCCAACGACGACGGCAACGGCCTTGTTCTGAGCGCCTTCCAGTGATCGTCTCCGAGAGCCTGTAGACCGTAGCATTTCGCTCCGCCCGCGAGCCAGTTCCGTCCGACAGCAAAGAACGGGAAATCCAGCGGCAACAAATTCCAGGGCCTTTAGAAGATCTAAAGTGAATCAACAGAACCCCCCCTTACGCTGCGGACAGACGTCCCGGGAGGTGTGCCGTTCGGGGAGCGACGTCGACCAGACCGTTCACGACTCGGATCGTTCACGACGAGGAGCGACACAGCGATGAGCAGTGGATCAGCCGTGACCACGGGCGGGAATGAATCGCCGCGGTCCGCCGGTGACCCGGTGGCGGTCGTGGCGGTCGCCTGTCGGCTCCCCTGCGCGCCCGACCCGGCCGCGTTCTGGACGCTGCTGCGCGGCGGCGGCGACGCGGTCGACCGCGGCCCGTCGGTGCCCGGCCGCCTCGGCGCGCGCTTCGGCGCCCACCTAGACGACGTCTACGGGTTCGACCCCGAGTTCTTCGGCATCTCGCCGCTGGAGGCCGAGCAGACGGATCCGCAGCAGCGTCTCGTCCTCGAGCTCGCCTGGGAGGCCGCGGAGAACGCCGGCCTGCGCCCGGCGACCCTGGCCGGCAGCCGGACCGGGGTGTTCGTCGGCGCGATCGCGAACGACTACGCCACCCACCTGCTGCGCGGCGGCACCGACGCGGTCACCCGGCACACGCTGACCGGGCAGAACCGCGGGATCATCGCGAACCGGGTCTCTTACACGCTCGACCTGCGCGGGCCCAGCCTGACGGTGGACGCCGCGCAGGCGTCGTCTCTGGTCGCCGTGTATCTGGCGGTGGAGAGCCTGCGCCGCGGCGAGTCCGACCTCGCGTTCGCCGGCGGGGTGCAGCTCAACCTGGCGCCGGAGAGCACCGTCACCGCCGGCCGGTTCGGCGCGCTGTCCCCCGACGGCCGGTGCTACACCTTCGACGCGCGCGCCAACGGGTACGTCCGTGGTGAGGGCGGCGGGATCGTGCTGCTCAAGCGGCTCGCCGACGCCCGGGCGGACGGCGACCCGGTGCTCGCGGTGATCCGCGGCGGGGCGGTCAACAGCGACGGCGCGACCGACGGGCTGACCCTGCCCAGCGCGGACTCCCAGGGCCAGGTCCTGCGGGAGGCCGCGCGGGCGGCGGGCGTCGACCCGCACGAGATCCAGTACGTGGAGCTGCACGGGACGGGCACCCGGGTCGGCGACCCGATCGAGGCCGCGGCGCTGGGCCGCGCGTTCGGTGCCGGGCGGGCCGCCGACGCGCCGCTGCTGGTCGGCTCGGCCAAGTCGAACGTCGGGCACCTGGAGGGCGCCAGTGGGATCGTCGGCCTACTCAAGACGATCCTCGCGGTCGCGCACCGCGAGCTCCCGCCGAGCCTGAACTTCGTCACCCCCAATCCCGACATCGCCTTCGACGCGCTGCGGCTGCGGGTACGCACGGCGCACGGCGCCTGGCCGGCTCCGGACCGGCCCCTGATCGCGGGCGTCAGCTCCTTCGGGATGGGCGGGACGAACTGCCACCTGGTGGTGGCCGAGCCGCCACGGGACACCGACACCCCCGCCGTACCCATCGCGACAGCCCCCGCAGTGCCCGTCGCCCCCGCCCTCGCCGCCGGCTCGTCGCCCGCGGTGCCGTGGCTGCTCTCGGGCCGCGACGAGGCGGCGCTGCGCGCGCAGGCCGGCCGCCTGCACGACCTGCTGACCGCCGCCGGCCCGGCTGCGCTCAGTTCCGCTGTGCCCGGCCCGGCGGTGCCCGACCCGGTGGACGTCGGTTTCTCCCTCGCCACGACCCGCACCGCCTTCGAGCGGCGGGCTGTGGTCGTCGGCACCCACACCGCCGACTTCCTGACCTCGCTGCGGGAACTGCGCGACGGCGGTCAGGCCGCCGGGCTCGTCACCGGGCCCCGGCATGACGTCACGGAGCGGGGCGGGGTCGTCCTCGTCCTACCCGGGCAGGGGTCGCAGTGGGCGGGCATGGCCCGTGAGCTGCTGGCGACGTCGCCGGTGTTCGCCGAGCACATCGCCGCCTGCGCCGCGGCGCTCGCCCCGCACGTCGAGTGGTCGCTGCCCGACGTGCTCGCCGGGGCACCCGGCGCGCCCCCGCTCGACCGGGTGGACGTGGTGCAGCCGGCGCTGTTCGCGGTGATGACGTCGCTGGCGGCGCTGTGGCGGTCGTTCGGGGTGCGGCCCGACGCGGTGATCGGGCACTCCCAGGGTGAGATCGCCGCCGCCTACCTGGCCGGTGCGCTGTCCCTCGCCGACGCGGCAGCGGTCGTCGCCCTGCGCAGCCGGGTGCTCGCGCGGCTCGCCGGGGCGGGCGGGATGGCCTCGATCCCGCTGCCGGCGGCCACCGTCGTCGAGCGGCTGGGCGGACCGGACGGCCCGCTGGCGGTGGCGGCGGTCAACGGGCCGTCGTCGACCATCGTCTCCGGCGACCCCGGCGCGCTGGACGCCCTGCTCGCCGGCTACGCCGCCGAGGGGGTGGACGCGCGGCGGGTCCCGGTGGACTACGCCTCGCACTCGCCGCAGGTGGAGGCGGTTCGCGACCCGCTGCTGGAGCTGCTCGCCGGCATCAGCCCCCGGCAGGGGGACGTCGCCTTCTACTCGACCGTGACCGGCGAGGCGCTGGACACGTCCCGACTCGACGCCGACTACTGGTACACCAATCTGCGCCGGACCGTGCGCTTCGAGGCGGCCGTGCGCACCGCGCTGGCCGCTGGCCACCGGGTGTTCATCGAGGCCAGCCCCCATCCGGTGCTGACCGGCGGGATCCGGGCGATCATCGAGGCCGACGCCGCCGGTGGGGCGGCACCGGCCCTCGTCGTCGGGACACTGCGCCGCGACGACGGCGACGCGCACCGGTTCCTGCGGTCGGTCGCCGAGGTGCACGTGGCCGGCGGCGCGGTGGACTGGTCGGCGGCGTTCCCCGCCGGGGCCCGTCGGGTGCGGCTGCCCACCTACCCGTTCCAGCGCCGCCCGTTCCAGGTGGACATCCCCCTCCACACCGCGACAGGCGATCCGGCGACGCAGGCGGCTGCCGGCGCGCCTGGCGCCGCGCATCGCGTGACCGGCGTGACCGGCGCGGCCGGCGCGGCCGGCGCGGTGACCGAGCCGGTTGCCGCCGGGTCGGCGCTGGCGCGGCGGCTGACCGGGCTGCCCGCCGCGGAGGCCGAGCGGGTGCTGCTGGAGGTGATCGGCACGAGTCTCGCGATCGTGCTGGGCCACGCCCCCGGCGCCGTGCGGCCGGACCGGACCTTCTCCGACCTCGGGTTCGACTCGGTGAGCGCGGTGGAGTTCCGCGACCGGGTCGGAGCCGCGGCGGGAATCGCGCTGCCCTCCTCGGTGACCTTCGACTACCCGACGCCCCGCAAGCTGGCCGGCTACCTGCGTGCCGCCCTGGCCGGCGACCTCGGCGCCGGCGCCCTCGACGCGGGCACCGGCACGGGCCGGGCGAGGGGAACCGGCGCCGGCGGTCCCCGGTCCGTGGACGAGCCGATCGCGATCGTGGCCACCGCCGGGCGCTGGCCGGGCGGGGCGCGCTCCCCCGAACAGCTCTGGGAGCTGCTCGCGGCGCGGGTGGACGCGATCGGGCCGTTCCCGACCAACCGCGGCTGGGACCTCGACGCGCTGCACGACCCCGAGCTCACCCGGCCGGGCACCTCCTACACCCGCCACGGCGGGTTCCTGCACGACGCCGACACCTTCGACGCCGAGTTCTTCGGGATCTCCCCGCGGGAGGCGGCCGCGATGGACCCCCAGCAGCGGCTGCTGCTGGAGACCGCCTGGGAGACGCTGGAGCGGGCCGGCATCGACCCGGCGTCGCTGCGCGGGACGTCCACCGGGGTGTTCGCCGGGGTGACCCCGCACGACTACGGCCCGCGGCTGGCCGAGGCACCGGAGGGCTACGGCGGGTACGTGCTGACCGGCAGCCTGGCCTCGGTCGCCTCCGGGCGGGTCGCCTACACCCTCGGGCTGGAGGGCCCGGCGGTGACCATCGACACCGCCTGCTCGTCCTCGCTGGTCGCGATCCATCTGGCCGTCCAGGCGCTGCGCGGCGGGGAGACCGGCCTTGCCCTGGCCGGCGGAGTCACCGTGATGCCCACACCGGGCATGTTCACCGAGTTCTCCCGCCAGCGGGGGCTCGCCCCGGACGGGCGTTGCAAGCCGTTCGCCGCCGCCGCCGACGGCACCGCCTGGGCCGAGGGGGTGGGCGTGGTGCTGCTGGAACGCCTCAGCGACGCGCGCCGCAACAACCACCCCGTCCTCGCGGTGATCCGCGGCAGCGCCATCAACTCCGACGGTGCCAGCAACGGCCTCACCGCGCCGAACGGCCCGTCCCAGCAGCGGGTCATCCGCGCCGCCCTGGCCAACGCCCAGCTCACCCCCGCGGACGTCGACGCCGTCGAGGCCCACGGCACCGGCACCACCCTCGGCGACCCCATCGAGGCCCAGGCCCTCCTCGCCACCTACGGCCAGAACCGGCCCGCCGACCGGCCGCTGCACCTGGGCAGCCTGAAGTCCAACATCGGCCACACCCAGGCCGCCGCCGGCGTCGCCGGCATCATCAAACTGGCCGGCGCGCTGGCCAACAGCCGGTTGCCCGCGACGCTGCACGTCGACGCGCCGAGCCCACACGTCGACTGGTCGGCCGGCGCCGTCACGCTGCTCAGCGAACCCGTCGACTGGCCGGCCACCCCCGACCGGCCGCGCCGCGCCGCCGTCTCCGCCTTCGGCATCAGCGGCACCAACGCCCACCTCATCCTCGAGGAGGCTCCGGACGAGCAGGAGGAGCCGACGGCGGACGCCGACCGTGATCCGGGCGTGCTGCCCTGGATACTCTCCGCGCATTCGGCGGCGGCGCTACGGGCCCAGGCCGCCGAGCTCGCCGAGCACGTCGGTGCCGACGGGTCCCTGCCCGCCGGTCGCTCCGCCGCGGACGTCGGCCATGCCCTGGCCACGACCCGCGCCCTGCTGGAACACCGGGCGGTCGTCGTCGGCCAGGGACCCGAGGAGTACCTCGGCGGGCTCCGGGCGATCGCCGTCGGGGACACCTCGCCGCACGTCGTGTCCGGCGCCGCCGGCCCGGCTGGCGCGGGCCGCACGGCCTTCCTGTTCACCGGGCAGGGCAGCCAGCGCGCCGGGGCGGGCCGGGAGCTGTACGCGGCGTCCCCCGTCTTCGCCGCCGCGCTCGACGAGGTCACCGCCCAGCTCGACGTCGCGGTCGGCCGGTCCGTCCGGGAGCTGCTGTTCGCCGAGCCCGGGTCGGCGGCGGCCGCCGAGCTGGACGCGACCGCCTTCACCCAGCCGGCGCTGTTCGCCCTCGAGGTCGCGCTGTACCGACTGGTGGAGTCGTACGGCCTGCGGCCCGACCATCTCATCGGCCACTCCGTCGGCGAGCTGGCCGCCGCGCACATCGCCGGGGTGCTCACCCTGCCCGACGCGGCGGCCCTGGTGGCGGCGCGCGGCCGGCTCATGCAGAGCGTGCCCGCGAACGGGGCGATGGCCGCGCTGGAGGGCACCGAGGAGGAGATCACCCACCTGCTCGCCGAGGCGGCGGGCACCGATACCGCGGGCACCGTCGGCATCGCCGCGGTGAACGGGGCCCGCTCGGTCGTGATCTCCGGCGACCGCGACCTCGTCGAGGAGATCGCCGGCCGCTGGCGCGAGAGCGGCCGACGGGCCCGCGGGCTGCGCGTCAGCCACGCCTTCCACTCCGGGCACCTGGACCCGGTTCTCGCCGAGTTCCGTACGGTCGTCGCGGCGGTGACGCTGCGGCCGCCGACGATCCCGGTGATCTCGAACGTCACCGGGCGGGTGGCACACGACACCGAGCTGACCGACCCCGACTACTGGGTGCGCCACCTGCGGGGCACGGTCCGCTTCCACGACGGCCTGCGCACGCTGGCGGGCCTCGGCGTCACCACCTACGTCGAGCTGGGACCGGACGCGGTGCTCTCCGCTCTGACCGAGACGGCCCTTGCCGAGCAACCCCAGGCCGAGGGAACCGAGGCCGAGGCGGTCGTCGTCCCGTTGCTGCGGGCGAAGCGCCCCGAGGTCCGCTCCGTCACCACCGCCCTGGCCCGCCTGCATGTCGAGGGCGCCGCCGCCGGGCTCGACTGGTCGGCGGCGTTCGCCGGACGCGAGGTGCGGCGCACGGCCCTGCCCACCTACCCGTTCCAGCGCCAGCGGCACTGGTTGGACGGATCATCGAGGCCCGTCGACGCGTCCGGAGCCACCGCGGCGGGCGTGAGCGCGTTGGAGCATCCGCTGCTGACCGGCGCGGTCGAGCTGGCCGACGGCGGCCTCGCGCTGACCGGCCGGCTGGACCAGGCCGACATGGGATGGCTCGCCGACCACGCGGTGCGCGACACCGTCCTGCTGCCGGGCACCGCGTTCGTGGACGCCGCGCTGGTCGCCGGGGAGCGGGCCGGGGTACCGGTGCTCGACGAGCTCGCGCTCACCGCGCCGCTGGTGCTGCCCCCGTCCGGTGCGGTCGACCTCCAGGTTCTGGTGGCTGCGGCGGACCCGGCCGGCGGCCGGGCGGCGGACGGCGTCGAGCGGCGCGCGGTGACCGTGTACTCCCGCCCGGCCGCCGGCCGGACCGGCCAGCCGGCGCCGTGGAACCGGCACGCGACCGGCTTCCTGCGCACCGGGAACTCCCCCGCGGACACGAGTGCCCCCGGGGGCGGGCTGGCCGGCACCTGGCCACCGCCCGGCGCGACCGCGCTCGACGTCACCGACCTCTATCCGCGCCTGGCCGAGGACGGCTACCAGTACGGGCCGGCCTTCCGCGGCCTGCGCGCGGCCTGGCGGCACGGCGACGACATCCTCGCCGAGGTCACCCTGCCCGAGGCCGCGGGCGGGCGGGCCGACCGCTTCGGCGTCCACCCGGCGCTGCTGGACGCGGCCCTGCACGCCGTCGTCGGCCTGCTGCCCGCGGCCGGCGACACCGGCGACGAGAACGGGAACGGGAACGGCGGCCGGAGCCGGACGCGACTGCCCTTCACCTGGCAGGACGTCGTGCTGACCGGCACCGGCGCCACCTCGCTGCGGGTCCGCGTCACCCCGGCCGGGGCGGCGGACACGGTCAGGCTGGAAGTGGCCGACCCCACCGGCGCGCCGGTCGCGACGATCGGCGGCCTCACGCTGCGCCCAGTGGCGACCGAGGCTCTGGTCGAGGCCAGCCTGCGGGCCGGCGGCTCCACCGACGACGGGCTGTTCCGCCTGGACTGGCCGGTGGTGGATGCCGCGGCCGTGGACACGGCCGTGGGCGCCGCCGGGGCCGACGCGGCGGCCGGGCCCGACTGGGTCCTCCTCGGCGACGGCCCGACGGCAGACCTGGACTCTGAGTTCGTGGACGCGGGATTCCAGGTCCGCGCGGACCTGGACGCCCTGCGCGCGGCCGTCGACGCCGGTGGCCAGGTGCCCGCGCTGGCCGTCCACCGCCTGCTCAGGGCACCGGACGCACCCGACGCGCCCGACGCGCCGCCTGGGCCGGCCCCGGGCGGAGGCGCCGGCTCCGACCCGGTGCCGGCGGCGCACGCCACCACGCGGGCCACACTGCACCTGCTGCGGGAGTGGCTCACCGACGAGCGGTTCGCCGGGTCACGCCTGGTGATCCTCACCGAGCGGGCGGTGGCCACCAGTCCCGGCGAGGACGTCGAGGATCTGCCCGCGGCCGCGGCCAGGGCCCTCGTCCGCAGCGCCCACACCGAACACCCCGGCCGGGTGGCGCTGCTCGACATCGACGGCCGGGAGACCTCGCGGGCCGCCGTCACCGGCGCGCTCGCCCTGCTCGCCGCGGCCGGGCACGGCGAACCGGCCGAACCGGCCGAGCTGGTGGAGCTCGCGGTGCGCGACGGTGAGATCCGCGGCCCGCTGCTGGCACCGCTCGGGGGGCGGTCGGCGCTGGCCCCCCCGGCGGCCACCGACGCCTGGCGGCTCGACGTCACCACCGCCGGCTCGCTGGAGAACCTCGCCCTGCTGCCCGAACCGGAGGCGCAGCGGCCGCTGGCGCCCGGTGAGGTGCGCGTCGCACTGCGCGCCGCCGGTCTGAACTTCCGGGACGTCCTGATCAGCCTCGGGATGTACCCGGGCGGGGCGCGGATCGGCGCGGAGGGCGCCGGCGTGGTTGTCGAGGTCGGCGCGGCGGTCACCGACCTGGTACCCGGCCAGCGGGTGATGGGCCTGGTCCAGGGCACGCTCGGCCCGCTGGCGGTCACCGACCGGCGGCTGCTGGCCCAGATCCCGGCGGGCTGGTCGTTCAGCCAGGCCGCCGGCGTCCCGGTGGCGTTCCTCACCGCCTACTACGGCCTGGTGGATCTCGCCGGCCTGCGCGCCGGGGAGTCGCTGCTGGTGCACGCCGCCACCGGCGGGGTGGGGCAGGCCGCCGTCCAGCTCGCCCGGCATCTCGGGGTCGAGGTGTTCGGCACGGCGAGCCCGGCCAAGTGGCCGGTGCTGCGCGCGCAGGGGCTCGACGACACCCACATCGCCTCGTCGCGCACCCTGGACTTCGCCGACCGGTTCCGCACCGCCACCGGTGGGCGCGGGGTCGACGCCGTCCTCAACTCGCTGGCCGGCGAGTTCACCGACGCCTCGCTGAACCTGCTGGCGCCCGGCGGGCGGTTCGTCGAGATGGGCAAGACCGACCAGCGGGACCCGGACCTGGTCGCCGCGGAGCACGCCGGCGCCACCTACCAGGCGTTCGATCTGTTCGACGTCGACCCGGCGCGGATCGGTGAGATCATCGCCGACCTCACGCCGCTGTTCGCCGCCGGCGCGCTGCGGCCGCTGCCGACGACGAGCTGGGACGTCCGCCACGCCCCCCGCGCGCTGCGCCAGCTCAGCCTCGCCCGGCACACCGGCAAGCTGGTACTGACGCTGCCCGCGCCGCTCGACCCGGCGGGCACGGTGCTGGTGACCGGCGGGACGGGCAGCCTGGGCGTGCTCACCGCCCGCCGGCTGGTCACCCATCACGGGGTACGCCACCTGCTGTTGGCCAGCCGCGGCGGCCCCGGCGCACCGGGCGCCGACGCCGTGCGGGCCGAGCTCGCCGCGGCGGGCGCGGCGTCGGTCACGATCGTCGCGGCCGACGTCACCGACCCGGACGACGTGCGCGGGCTGCTCGCGGCGGTCCCCGCCGAGCATCCGCTCACCGCGGTCGTGCACACCGCCGGGGTGCTCGCGGACGGGGTGGTCACCTCGCTCGACGACGCGGCGCTCGACGCGGTGCTGCGACCGAAGGTGGACGGCGGGTGGCTGCTGCACCAGGCGACCGCCGGGCTGGATCTGGCGGCGTTCGTGCTGTTCTCCTCGGTGGCCGGGCTGCTCGGCAACGCCGGCCAGGCGAACTACGCGGCGGCGAACGCGTTCCTCGACGCGCTGGCGTACCACCGCCGCGCGAACGGGCTGCCGGCCGTGTCGCTGGCCTGGGGCCACTGGGCACAGGCCGGCGGGATGGCGGGGCAGCTGTCCGCCGCCGACCTGGCCCGGATGGCCCGCACCGGGATCGCCCCGATGTCGAACGCCCGCGGCCTCGCGCTGCTCGACCTCGCCCTCGGCGGAGCCGCCGCGCTCGCCGGCGCACCGGCGGGGGCGGAGCCGCTGCTGGTGCCAGCCCGACTGGAGCGGGCCGCGGCCGGCCGGGTCGGGTTGCTGCGGGGGCTGGCCCGTGACCCGCTGCGCCGCGGCACCGGGCCGGTCGGACAGCTGGCGGGTGGCACCGACGGGCCGACGGATCCGGCCGGCGGATCAGGGCCGGCGGCCACCGCGGGTGGCGCCGGCGGCGCGGGCGCGCCGGACCGTCCCGCGACGCTCGTCGAGCGGCTGCGCGGACGCCCCGCGGACGAGCAGCGCCGGACGTTGCTCACGCTGGTACGGACCACCGCGGCCGAGATCCTCGGCCACGCCACGGCGGCGGCGATCCGCCCGGACCGCGGCTTCCTGGAGGCGGCGTTCGACTCGCTGAGCGCCATCGAGCTGCGCAACCGACTGGCCCGCCAGACCGGCGTCCACCTGCCGACGACGCTGCTGTTCGACCATCCGACGCCGGTCGCCCTGGCCGCCCACCTGCGGGACACGCTGGTGGGCGACGAACCACCCACGCTGGGCGGGACGCCGGCCGAGGTCGACCTCGAAGCCGAGATCTCCAGGCTGGAGGCGGCACTGGCCGGCCCGGCCGCGGCCACGGCGCAGGGCGCCGAGGCGGTGGCGCGGCTGCGGGCCCTGCTGGCGACGGTGCCGGACCAGGCACGCGCACCGGCGGCCGAACGCGGCGGCACTGCGTCGACCGAACGCGGCGGCGCGGCGGCGGCCGAGCCCGGCGGTTCGGCGGACGAGCCGGCGCACATCACCGAACAGATCGTCGGCGCGACCGACGACGAGATCTTCGACTTCATCGACCGGGAACTCGGCATCTCCTGACGGCCCCGCGTCCCGACGCACCGACGTCCCCCCGACGTCCTCCCCCGGCTTCACATCGTGGTCCGCCCGCACCGGGCGCATCGAGAAGGCTGACACCGCACATGGCGAACGAAGAGAAGCTCCGCGACTACCTGAACCGGGTGGCCGCCGATCTGCACCAGACCCGGCAGAAGCTGCGGGAGAGCGAGGCCGCCCGGCACGAGCCGATCGCGATCGTCGGGATGAGCTGCCGCTATCCGGGCGGGGTGGCCTCCCCGGAGGACCTGTGGCGCCTCGTCGCCGACGGGCGGGACGTGATCACCCCGTTCCCGGCGAACCGCGGGTGGGACGTCGAGGGGCTCTACGACGCCGACCCGGACCGCCCCGGGCGGACCTACGCCCGCGAGGGCGGGTTCCTGCTCGACGCCCCCGAGTTCGACGCGGAGTTCTTCGGCATCTCGCCCCGGGAGGCCCTCGCCACCGACCCGCAGCAGCGCCTGCTGCTGGAGACGGCCTGGGAGGCCGTGGAGCGGGCGGGCATCGACCCGATCTCGCTGCGCGGGACGTCCACCGGCGTGTTCGCGGGCGTGATCGCCCAGGAGTACACCCCGCGCCTGCACCAGACGACCCCCGAGCGCGTCGACGGGTACGTGCTGACGGGGAGCACCACCTCGGTCGCCTCCGGACGGATCGCCTACGCCCTCGGCCTGGAGGGCCCGGCGGTGACCGTCGACACCGCCTGCTCGTCCTCGCTGGTCGCGATCCACCTCGCCGTGCAGGCGCTGCGCGGCGGGGAGTGCGGCCTGGCGCTGGCCGGCGGGGTGACGGTCATGTCCTCCCCCGGCATGTTCGTGGAGTTCTCCCGGCAGCGCGGGCTCGCCCCGGACGGGCGGTGCAAGCCGTTCGCCGCCGCCGCCGACGGCACCGCCTGGGGTGAGGGCGTCGGCCTGCTCGTCCTGGAGAAGCTGTCCGACGCCCGGCGGCTCGGCCACCACATCCACGCCGTGATCCGCGGCAGCGCCGTGAACTCGGACGGGACGTCCAGCCAGCTCACCGCGCCGAACGGCCCGTCCCAGCAGCGGGTCATCCGCGCCGCCCTGGCCAACGCCCAGCTCACCCCCGCGGACGTCGACGCCGTCGAGGCCCACGGCACCGGCACCACCCTCGGCGACCCCATCGAGGCCCAGGCCCTCCTCGCCACCTACGGCCAGAACCGGCCCGCCGACCGGCCGCTGCACCTGGGCAGCCTGAAGTCCAACATCGGCCACACCCAGGCCGCCGCCGGCGTCGCCGGCATCATCAAACTGGCCGGCGCGCTGGCCAACAGCCGGTTGCCCGCGACGCTGCACGTCGACGCGCCGAGCCCACACGTCGACTGGTCGGCCGGCGCCGTCACGCTGCTCAGCGAACCCGTCGACTGGCCGGCCACCCCCGACCGGCCGCGCCGCGCCGCCGTCTCCGCCTTCGGCATCAGCGGCACCAACGCCCACCTCATCCTCGAGGAGGCTCCGGCTGGCGAGACCGGCGAGACCGGCCACGACACGAACGGGCAGACCGGGCAGCCCGCGCCGGACGCTGCGGCCGGCCGCGGCACCGCGCTGCCCTGGGTGGTGTCGGCACGCACCCCCGAGGCCCTCGGCGGGCAGGCCGCCCGGCTGGCCGCGTTCGTCGAGGCCCGGCCGGAGCTCACGCCCGCCGACGTCGGCCACGCGCTCGTCACCACGCGGGGCGCACTGGAGCACCGCGCCGTGGTCGTCGCCGCGGACCGGGCGGGGTTCCAGGCGGGGCTCGCGGCCCTCGCCGCCGGGGCACCCGACCGGGCCGACACACCGGGAACGCCCGGCGCGCGAATCGTGCGCGGCACCGCCGACACCACCGCCACCACCGTGTTCGTCTTCCCCGGCGCGGGCAGCCTGTGGCCGGGGATGGCCCGTGAGCTGCTCGCCACCAGCCCGGTCTTCGCCGAGCACATCCACGCCGTCGCCGCGGCCCTCGCCCCGCACGTCGACTGGAACCTGCTGGACGTCCTCAACGAGGCCCCCGGCGCCGCGAGCCTCGACCGCGTCGAGGTCTCCCAGCCCGCGGTGTTCGCGGTGCTCGTCGCCCTGGCCCGGCTCTGGCAGCACCACGGCGTGCACCCGCAGGCCGTCGTCGGCCACAGCCAGGGCGAGATCGCCGCCGCCCACATCGCCGGCGCCCTCACCCTGGCCGACGCCGCACTGGTCAGTGCCCGGCGCGCCCGGATCCTCGGCTCCCTGCCCGAACCCGGCGCGGTGGTGTCGGTGAAGCTGCCCGTCGAGCGGATCCGCGAGCGGCTGGCCCGCTTCCGGGACGGCGCCGGCGGCGTGACCATCGCCGTCCACAACAGCCCGACCAGCGCCGCGCTCGCCGGCCCGCGGGAGGCGCTCGACGAGTTCACCACGGGTCTGCGCGCCGAGGGCGTTCCCGTGCGGGACGTCCCAGTGGGCTACGCCTCGCACTCCCCGCGGATGGAGGCCGTCCGCGACGAGCTGCTCGCCGCCCTCGCCCCCATCCGCCCGCAACCCGCCACCATCCCGATCCTGTCCACCGTCACCGCCGACTGGATCGACCCCACCACCCTCACCGCCGACTACTGGTACACCAACCTGCGCCAACCCGTCCTGTTCGACCACGCCACCCGCACCCTCCTCGACACCGGCCACGACCTGTTCCTCGAAATCAGCCCCCACCCCGTCCTCACCACCGCCCTCGCCGAAACCCTCGACGCCGTCGGTGAGACGTCCGGGCCGGTCGCCCTCGTGGAGACGCTGCGTCGCGGCGACGGCGGGCTGATCCGGTTCCACACCTCGCTGGCGCAGGCGCACGTCCGCGGTGCCCGGTTCGACGCCGAAGCCGTCTACGCCGGTCGTTCCGGCCAGCGGGTCGACCTGCCCACCTACGCCTTCGCGCGCCGGCGGTTCTGGCTGGACGGCTCGTCCACCGCGCCCAGTGGTGAGGTCTCCGGGCTGGGGCTGCGCCCGGCCGGTCACCCGCTGCTCGGGGCGACCGTGCGGCTCGCGGACTCCGACGGGTCGCTGTTCACCGGCCTGCTCTCGCTGCGCACCCATCCGTGGCTGGCCGACCACGTGGTGTTCGGGTCAGTCGTGGTTCCCGGCACGGCCCTGGTGGAGCTCGCGATCCGCGCGGGCGACGAGATCGGCGCGCAGGCCCTCGACGAGCTGGTCATCGAGGCCCCGCTGGTCCTGCCGGAACGCGGCGGGGTCCAGGTGCAGGTCACCGTCGGCGCCGCCGACGCCACCGGCGGCCGACCCGTCAGCGTGCACAGCCGGCCCGACGCCGCCTCCGGCGACGCACCCGATGACCTGCCCGACGACGCGGACTGGACCCGGCACGCGCACGGCGTCCTGCTCGTCGAGCCCGGCTCGCCCGGTGAGCGGGGCCTGGACGCGGACACCGGCGGGTCAGCCGGATCGGACGGCGTCGAGGCGTTCGCGCAGTGGCCGCCCGAGGGCGCCGTCCAGCTCGGCACCGAGCACCTCTACGACGCCTTCGCCGCCTCCGGGCTGGCCTACGGGCCGACCTTCCAGGGGCTGCGTGCCGCCTGGCGGCGGGGCGAGGAGCTGTTCGCCGAGGTCGCCCTGCCGGCGGACGCCGCGGCGCAGGCGGGCGCCTTCGGCCTGCACCCGGCACTGCTCGACGCCGCGCTGCACCTGACCGGCCTGGCCGGGACGTCGTCCGACACCCGGCTGCCGTTCGCGTGGCGCGGGGTCCGGCTGCACGCCTCGGGCGCCACCACGCTGCGGGTGCGGCTGCGGGCCGACAGCCCCGACCAGATCTCCCTCACCGCGGTGGACGGCGTCGGCGCCCAGGTCGTGTCCATCGACGGGCTGGCGTTGCGTTCCGTCACGGCCGAGCAGGTGCGCTCAGCCGGCAGCCCCCGCACCGGCCCGCTGTTCACGCTGGCCTGGCCGGAACTCCTCGTGGCCGGCCCGACGTCCACCGCTGCCGGCTCCACCGCGGCCACCGAGGGCACCGCCGCCGACGGCACGTGGGCGCTGGTGGGCGGGCCGGGCGACCCCAACCTGGCGGCCCTCGCCGCCGTCCTGCGCTCGGCCGGTCACGGTGACCAGAGCGTCGCCGGCCTCGACGAGCTCGTCGCCCGCGTCGACGTGGGCGACCCGGTACCGAGCCTGGTTCTCGCCGCACCGGTCGCCGCCCGGGCCGACATCGACCCGGGCGAGATCCCGGCGCCGGCGCGGGCGGCCGCCGCCGAGACCCTCGTGTTCCTGCAGAGCTGGCTCAGGGACCCGCGGTGGGCCGACACCGCCCTCGTCGTGCTCACCTCCGGGGCGGTCAGCGTCGCCGGCGAGGACGTCGACCTCGTCGCCGCGCCGTTGTGGGGCCTGCTCCGCACCGCGCAGAGCGAACAGCCCGGCCGCTTCCTCCTGATCGACACCGATCACGACCCCGGATCGACCGAGGCGCTCCCCGCCCTCATCGCCACCGCCCTGGCCACCGGCGAACACCAGACGGCGCTGCGCCGCGGCACCGCCCACGCCCCGCGGCTCGACACCGCCGCCTCCGGCACCCCGGCCGACCCAGCCAACCCAGCCGACCCGGACGCCTGGGACCTCGACCCGGACGGGACCGTCCTCATCACCGGCGGCCTCGGCACCCTCGCCCGCCACCTCGCCCGCCACCTCGTCACCCACCACCGGATCCGGCACCTGCTCCTCACCAGCCGCCAGGGCCCGGATCACCCCCGGGCCGAGGCGCTGCGCGGCGAGCTGGGGAACCTCGGCGCCACCGTGACCATCAGCGCCACCGACACCGCCGACCCCGACGCCGTCGCGCGGCTGCTCGGCGCCCTCCCCGCCGAACACCGCCTCACCGCCGTCATCCACACCGCCGGCACCCTCGACGACACCACGCTCACCAACCTCACCGCCGACCGCCTCGAAGGCGTCCTCACACCCAAGATCGACGGCGCCTGGAACCTGCACCGCCTCACCCGCGACCAGCCCCTGCGCGCCTTCGTCCTCTACTCCTCCATCGCCGGCATCACCGGCAACGCCGGCCAGGCCAACTACGCCGCGGCGAACACCTTCCTCGACGCCCTCGCCCACCACCGCCGCACCCAGGGGCTCCCCGCCACCAGCCTCGCCTGGGGGCTCTGGGACGACACCAGCACCCTCACCGAACAGCTCAGCACCGCCGACCGGGCGCGGCTGAGCGCGGGAGGGCTGCGGCCGCTGTCCGCCACCGACGGCCTCGCCCTGTTCGACGCCGCCGGCACGCTCGACCGGCCCCTAGTCGTCCCCGCGGGCTTCGACCTGGCCACCATCCGCGCCCGGGCGGCCCGTGACGGGGTGCCGCCGCTGTTCCGCGGGCTCGTCCGACCGGTCCGCCGGCTCGCGGGCGGGGCTGCCAGCCCAGGTGACACCGCCGGTCCGGCCCTCGCCCAGCGACTGGCGGGCCTGCCGCCGGCCGACCGGCGGGCCGCGGTGCTCACGCTGGTGCGCGCCGAGATCGCCGCCGTGCTCGGGCACGCCGACGCGGACGGCATCGCCGAGGAGCGGGCGTTCACGACCATCGGCCTGGACTCGCTGACCGCGGTGGAACTGCGCAACCGGCTGAGCACGGCCACCGGACTGAAGCTGCCGGCCACCCTCACCTTCGACCATCCCAGTCCGGGCGCGCTCGCCGACCACCTGGACGCCGCGCTCGCGCAGCGCTCCGGCGCCGGCGCCGGCCCGCGAACGCCCGGGCGCGGCGGCCTGGAGCGCGGCGGTGCGGGGCACGGCGGCGCGACCGGCCCGGTGGACGAGCCGATCGCGATCGTGGGGATGGCCTGCCGCCTGCCCGGCGGGGTCAGCACCCCCGAACAGCTGTGGGAGCTCGTCTCCACCGGCACCGACGCGATCAGCGAGTTCCCCGTCAACCGCGGCTGGGACGTCGACGACCTGTTCGACCCCGACCCGGACGCGACCGGGAAGTCCTACACCCGCCACGGCGGCTTCCTGCACGACGCCGCCGACTTCGACGCCGAGTTCTTCGGCATCTCCCCCCGCGAAGCCCTCGCCACCGACCCCCAGCAACGCCTGCTGCTCGAAACCGCCTGGGAAGCCATCGAACGCGCCGGCATCGACCCCACCACCCTGCGCGGCACCACCACCGGCGTCTTCGCCGGCGTCATGTACCACGACTACTCGACGCGGCTGCGCACCGTCCCGCCGGACCTCGAGGGTTATCTGGGGACGGGTAGCGCCGGCAGCGTCGCGTCAGGCCGCGTCTCGTACACGTTCGGTCTCGAGGGACCGTCGGTCACCGTCGACACCGCCTGCTCGTCCTCACTGGTCACGTTGCATCTCGCCGCGCAGGCGCTGCGCAGCGGCGAGGCCGATCTCGCCCTGGCCGGCGGGGTGGCCGTGATGGCGACGCCCACCGAGTTCGTCGAGTTCTCCCGCCAGCGCGGCCTCGCCCCCGACGGACGCTGCAAAGCCTTCTCCGCCACCGCCGACGGCACCGGCTGGGCCGAAGGCGCCACCATGCTCCTCGTCGAACGCCTCAGCGACGCCCACGCCAACAACCACCCCATCCTCGCCGTCATCCGCGGCACCGCCATCAACCAGGACGGCGCCTCCAACGGCCTCACCGCACCCAACGGACCCGCCCAACAACGCGTCATCCGCGCCGCCCTGGCGAACGCCCGACTGAGCCCGGCCGACGTCGACGCGGTCGAGGCCCACGGCACCGGCACCACCCTCGGCGACCCCATCGAGGCGCAGGCCGTCCTCGCCACCTACGGCCAGGACCGCCCCGCCGACCAGCCGCTGTGGCTCGGCAGCCTCAAGTCCAACATCGGCCACACCCAGGCCGCCGCCGGTGCCGCCGGCGTCATCAAGACGGTGCTCGCCCTCCGCAACGAGACCCTCCCGGCGACGCTGCACGTCGAGCGCCCGACCGGGCACGTCGACTGGTCCGACGGCACGGTCAGGCTGCTCACCGAATCACAGCCGTGGCACCGCAACGGCCATCCCCGCCGCGCCGCCGTCTCCGCCTTCGGGATCAGTGGCACCAACGCCCACGTCATCCTCGAAGAGGCTCCCGGTGCCGACGCGGCCGACGAGCCGGGCGAGCCGGCTCCCCCGCCGGTCACGACAGTCACCCCTGTTCTGGTGCCGTTGTCAGCGCGCAGCGACGCGGCGGTCCGCGAACAGGGCCGCCGCCTGGCCACACACCTGCGCGAGACCGGTGCCGACACCGACGGCGGGGCCGGTGGCGGTGTTCTCTCCGTGGACGACCTGGCCGCCGCCCTCGCCACCCGCACCGTGTTCAACCACCGGGCCGTCATCCTCGCCAGGAACAAATCCGAACTACTCACCGGCCTGGACGCACTCGCCGACAACCGCTCATCCCCCCACGTCGTCACCGGCACCGCGAGCAGCGGACCACTCGCGTTCCTCCTCAGCGGCCAGGGCAGCCAACACCCCGCCATGGGCCGCGACCTCTACACCACCCACCCCGTCTACACCGCCGCCCTCAACGAAGTCGCCGCCGCCCTCGACCCCCACCTCGACCAACCCCTCCTCACAGTTCTGCACGCCGACCCCGACAGCCCCCACGCCGACCTCATCCACCAAACCGCCTGGACCCAACCCACCCTCTTCGCCCTCCAAATCGCCCTCCACCGCCTCCTCGCCTTCCACGGCATCACCCCCGACTACCTCATCGGCCACAGCCTCGGCGAAATCACCGCCGCCCACCTCGCCGGCATCCTCACCCTCCACGACGCCGCCCACCTCGTCGCCGCCCGCGCACACCTCCTCCAATCCCTCCCCCCCGGCGGCGGAATGCTCACCCTCAACACCGACGAACACACCGCACGGGTATTCCTCGACGGCTATCCCCAGGTCGACATCGCCGCCCTCAACAGCCCCACCAACACCGTCCTCGCCGGACCCACCCACGACCTCAACACCATCGCCGACACAGCAGCACAAAACGGCGTGAAAACCCGCCGACTCACCGTCAGCCACGCCTTCCACAGCCCCCTCACCGAACCCATCCTCGAACCCTTCCGCGACATCGCCACCAGCCTCACCTACCAGCCACCCACCATCCCCCTCATCTCCAACCTCACCGGCAAGCTCGCCACCCCAGAAGAACTCACCAACCCCGACTACTGGACCCGCCACATCCGCCACACCGTCCGCTACACCAACGGCATCACCACCCTCCACCACACCGGCGTCACCACCTACCTCGAACTCGGACCCGACACCACCCTCACCACCCTCACCACCCAAACCCTCACCACCGACGACAGCGACAGCACGCCCGTCGTCATCCCCACCCTCCGACGCAACCGACCCCCCACCACCACCATCCCCACCGCCCTCGCCACCCTCCACACCCACGGCCACACCCCCACCGCAACCACCCTCACCCCCACCAGCCAGGCCACCACCAGCAAGGCCACCACCACCAGCGACACCGGCAGCGATCCCCACCACCTCGCCGCCGCCCTGCCCACCTACCCCTTCCAGCGCCAGCGCTACTGGCTGGAGGAGGCGTCGACGGGCGGGCGCAGCGCCGCGGAGCTCGGCCTCGTCGGCGCCGACCATCCGCTGCTCGGCGCGGCGATCGGGCTGGCCGACCAGGACGGGATCGTGCTCTCCGGGCGGATCTCCCTGACAACCCACCCGTGGCTCGCCGACCACGCCGTGCAGGGCAACGTCCTCGTCCCGGGCACCGCCTTCATCGACCTAGCGCTGCGCGCCGGGGACACGCTCGGCGTGGGTGAGCTCGACGAGCTGGTCTTCGAGACCCCTCTCATCCTTCCCGAGCGCGGCGCGGTCGCCCTCCAGGTCACCGTCGCCGCCCCGGACGACGCCGGTCGCCGCCCCGTCAGCATCCACTCGCGCCCGCAGCGCGAGGACGAGCCCGACGGCGGATGGATCCGCCACGCGAGCGGGATCTTCGCCGCCGCCGACAACGAGGGCACGGCGGAGCCGGAGGCGCTGACCGCATGGCCGCCGCCGGGAGCCGAGCAGGTGCCGGTCGAGGGCGTCTACGACGCGCTGGCCGCGTCCGGGCTCGCCTACGGGCCCACCTTCCAGGGCCTGCGCGCCGCCTGGCGCGACGGCGACGACCTCTACGCCGAGGTCACCCTGCCCGACACCGAGACCGACCAGGCCGGCGCCTTCGGCGTCCACCCCGCGCTGCTCGACGCCGCGCTGCACGCCGCCGCGCTGAGCCGACTGCCGGACGTCCCGGCGGGCCACAGCCGGCTGCCCTTCGCCTGGAACGGCGTCCGCCTGCACGCCACCGGCCCCACCACCCTGCGCGTCCACCTCACCATCCACGGAACCGACGAGATCTCGCTGCGGGCCGCCGACGCCACCGGGGCTCCCGTCATCACGGTGGACTCGCTGCTGGCCCGCGTCGTCTCCGCGGCCCAGCTCGCCGCGTCGCGGGCAGGCGGGCAGGACTCTCTCTACCAGCTCTCCTGGCCGCGACTGACGCTGGTGGACACCGCCCCGGTGCCTTCCAGGTGGGCCGTGATCGGGGCCGGCACCGCCAGCACGGCCGACATCGCCGGCACCGCTGACATCGCGGCGACACTGACCGGGCCCGGTGGCGGTGGCGGTGGCGGCGCCGTGGCAGAGCATCCCAACCTCGCCTCGCTCGGCGCCGCGGTCGAGGCGGGCGAGGACGCGCCGGACGTCGTCGTGGTCACCGTCGGCCCGGCCCCGACCGGACGTCCGGCGACGGACCGACCCGACCAGGACAGCCAGGACGACCACGACAGCCAGGACGTGGCGGGTGCCGCCCGCGCCCTCACGGCGCAGGTGGTGGAACTGCTGCGGTCGTTCGTGTCCGACGCCCGGCTGGAGGCGAGCAGGCTCGCCGTGGTCACCTCGAACGCGGTCAGCGTCGGCGGCGAGGCCCCCGAGCTGCGCGCCGCCGGGCTGTGGGGCCTGTTGCGCACCGCTCAGGCGGAGTACCCCGGCCGCATCGTCCTGGTCGACACCGATCACGATCCCGGCTCGACCGGGGTGCTCCCCGCCGTCGTCGCCACCGCTCTGGCCACCGGCGAGCACCAGGCGGCGCTGCGGGGCGGCACCGCCCACGCACCACGGCTCGTCACCGCCACCCCCACCGCCACCCCCACCCCCGCCACCGCCACCGGCACCGGCACCGGCACCGGCACCGGCACGACCGATCCGACCAACCCGGCCGATGCGGGCCCCTGGAATCTCGACCCCGACGGCACCGTCCTCGTCACCGGTGGCCTCGGCGCCCTTGCCGGGCACCTCGCCCGCCATCTCGTCACGCGCCACCACGTCCGCCATCTGCTTCTCACCAGCCGTCAGGGGCCCGGCCACCCCCGCGCCGAGGCGCTGCGCGGCGAACTGGAGGAGCTCGGCGCCACCGTCACCATCACGGCGACCGACACCGCCGAGGCCGACGCCGTGGCGCGCCTGATCGCCACCGTCCCGCCGGAGCACCCGCTCACCGCCGTCATCCACACCGCCGGCACGAGCGACGACGCCGCCCTGGTCAATCTCACCCCCGAGCGCCTCGAAAGCGTCCTCATCCCCAAGATCGACGGCGCCTGGAACCTGCACCGCCTCACCCGCGAGCACCCCCTGCGCGCGTTCGTCCTCTACTCCTCCGTCGCCGGCATCGCCGGCGGGCCCGGGCAGGGCAGCTACACCGCGGCGAACAGCTTCCTCGACGCGCTCGCCCAGCACCGCCGCGCGGAGGGGCTGCCCGCCACCAGCCTCGCCTGGGGGCTCTGGGAAGACGCGAGTGCCTTCACCGAACAGCTCAGTGCGGCGGACCGCCGCCGCATCGGCCAGAGCGGGCTGCGGCCGCTGTCCGCCGCCGACGGCCTCACCCTGTTCGACGCCGCCGGCCGGCTCGACCAGCCCCTCGTCATCCCCGCCGCTCTCGATCTGGCGCCCGTCCGCACCAGGGCCGCGACGGGGGACCAGCCGGTCCCGCCGCTGCTGCGCGAGCTCGTCCGTCCGGCGCGCCGTGGCGCCGCCCGCGGTGGCGCGGCGGGCGGTGGCGACGGAGCAGCCGTGCGCGGCCGGCTCGCGGCGGCGCCCGCCGAGGAGCGGGAGTCGATCCTGCTGGAGTACGTCCGCCGGGAGGTGGCGAATGTGCTGGGCCACCAGGACGCGGACGCCGTCGGGCCCGAGCGGGACCTCGGCGAACTCGGCCTGGACTCCCTCACCGCTGTCGAGCTGCGCAACCGGCTGAACGCGGCCACCGGCCTGCGGCTACCGGCCACCCTCACCTTCGACCACCCGACCCCGGCGGCCATCGCCGCCTTCGTCGCCGAGCAGTTCGCGACGGTGCCCGCGCCGGCGAACGGCACCTCGGCCGCGGCCGAGGTGCGGGCGGTCGGCCCGCGGGAGGGCCCGCTGTCCGAGCTGTACCTGGCGCTGTGCGCGCAGGACCAGTTCGCGGCGGCGGCGCAGCTGCTGGTCGTCGCCTCGTATCTGCGGCCCACCTTCGACGCCGCGGCGAGCGAGCGGCACACCGTGCCGACCCTCCAGCTCGCCGAGGGCCCCGCCCGGCACATCCTGATCTGCCTGCCGGCGATGAGCGCGATCTCGGGCCCGCACGAGTACGCCCGGCTCGGGACTCTGCTGCGCGGCGAGCGCGACGTGTTCGTCCTGCCGTCGCCGGGCTACGCCGAAAGCGACCACCTGCCCGTCGACGAACCGACCTACATCGGGATGCACGTGCGCGAAGTGGTCCGCATCGTCGAGGACCGGCCGTTCGTCCTCGTCGGCCGGTCGATGGGCGGGGTCGCCGCGCACGCGGTGGCCGCCGAGCTGGAGAACGCCGGGATCGCGCCGTCCGGGCTGGTACTCGTGGACAGCTACCCGCCGGAGAGCGCCGTGCGGGAGGGGATGGCCGACTGGTGGCTGACCGCGATGATCACCGGGATGATCGAGCGGGTCGCCCGGTACCAGATGGTCTGGAGCGACGCGAGCCTGACCACGATGGGCGCCTACGTGAAGATCTTCCACGGCTGGCAGCCGAAGCCGGTGGCGACCCCCACGATCCTCATCCGCGCGGCGGACCCGCTGAAGCGAACGATCATCGACCCGGACGACCCGACCGGCTGGCAGGCGTACTGGCCGACGCCGCACGAGGCCGTCGACGTACCCGGCGAGCACTTCTCCGTCCTGGAGGAGCACTCGCCCACCACGCTGGAGGCGATCCGGCGCTTCCTCGACTCCCTCGACTGAACAGAAAACACCGGGCTACGTACATCTACCCGGGCTAGGTAGATGTACGTAGCCCGTTCCCGACCATTCGTTGTTGTTCTCCCGTCGCCAGCCCGGACGAACGGCCTGACCTGCCCGTTCCCTGTTGTCCGGTAGCGGAGGAAAGAAGCGCGAAAAGCCGCGCGACGCCAATGGGTCCCCTTGTAGAGTCAGGAAACATCATCGACACACCCGCCGACCTCTACTGCCGGCGGGAATAGCACGCGGGACCCATCCGGCGAATTTGTTGCTCGATCACTACCCGAATGTTACGAGAAGAGGAGCGGCATGCCCAGCGGATCAGTCGTCGTCACCGGCGCCGCGGCCGGCATCGGCAAGGCATGCGTCGAGCTGTTCGCTGAACGCGGGTTCGGCGTCGTCGCCGTCGACGTCTCCAAGGAGGGGCTGGGCGAGCTCGACGAGCACCCGGATGTCGTGCCCCTGGTGGGCGACGTGGCGACCGCGGAGACCAACGACGCCATGGTGGCCCTGGCCGTGGAACGGTTCGGCCGGCTGGACGCGGCCGTGCTCAACGCCGGCCTCGGAGGTGCCCCGCCGATCGAGGCCGCCGGGGCCGTCGAAAGTCTTGACGCGATCTACGCGGTGAACGTGCGGGGCCTTGTACTGGGCATCCGTGCGGCCGCTCCGGCCCTGCGGGAGGCCGGCGGCGGGTCGATCGTCGTGACGTCGTCCGGCGCGGGCCTGCGGGGCGACCCCTACACCTGGGCCTACAACACCACGAAGGCCGCCGCGAACAACCTGGTCCGCTCGGCCGCGCTGGACTACGCCTTCGAGGGCATCCGGATCAACGCGGTCGCCCCCGGGCTCACCGCCACCCCCCGCACCGCCGGTCAGCGCGCCGATCCGGTGTTCTCCAAGACGCTGACCCGCCGGATCCCGTTGGGGCGCTGGGCCGAGCCGCGCGAGCAGGCGGAGGCCATCTGGTTCCTGGCCTCACCCGCGGCGTCGTACATCACCGGCGTCACGCTGCCCGTGGACGGCGGGGTCACCGCCTCGAACGGAATCCTGCTGCCCCCCACCTATTCCGGCGAGCCACCCCAGTAAAGGCCGCGGAGCCGGTGGCCGCCCGCGCGGTGGCCGTCGCACTTCCACGAGCGGTTTCCACGAGGCCTGAACGCACCAGGAGGGACTGAAGATGAGCGTCGACATCCACAAGGACATCGCCCGCCGGCTCTACGAGGAGGTGGTCACCGAGGGCAGGGCGGAGCTGCTGGACACCTTCGTCGCCGAGGAGAGCACCGACGGCCCGCGGGCCGCCTGGGCCAGTGGCCGCCAGGGTTTCCGCGACCACCTCGAAGGGCTGCGCAAGTCGCTGCCGGACGTCCGCGCGACGGTCACCGACCTCGTCGCCGAGGACGACCGGGTCGTGGTCTTCTGGCGGATCCAGGGCACGCACCAGGGCGAGCTGTGGGGCGTTCCCGCCACCGGCCGGACCATCGACGCCACCAGCGTCAGCCTGATCACCTTTCACGACAACCAGATCGTCAACTACTCGGTGCTGCCCGACCGGCTGACCATCCTCAGCCAGCTCGGCGCCGTCGCCGCCTGAGCGGTCCCAGCCGCCAGCGGGAGGGAAGAAGATGACCGCCAGACCGTCCCCCGCCGACCTCGCCGAGATCACCCAGACCCTCGCCCTGTTCGCGCACGTGGTCGACAACAGGCAGACGGACGACCTCGGGCTCGTGTTCACCGAGGACGCGTCCGTCAGCTTCGAGCGCAGCGGCACGCTGCTGCGCGGTTTCGACGAGATCGCGGCGTTCCTGCTGCGGCTGCCCCCGGACGCCGCCGACCACCAGACCGTGAACACCGCGGTCCTGATCGACGAGGACGGCACGGCACGGGCGTTGAGCCGCTACATCTCCGTCGGCGCGGACGGGGCGGTCACCAACGGCGACTACGAGGACGTTCTGGTGCGGGCGGATGACGGGTGGCGGATCCGGTCCCGGCGGATCGTGGCCCGCTACCCCCGCGTGGCCGCGGACCCGGCACCGCGGCGCGACCCGGCCTGGCCGCCCTCCGTCGTCAGGCTGTCATGAGCGCCCGGATCGGTCGGGCCGTGGCCGAGGCCGAGACCGGCGCAGAGGTCTCGCAGCTCGTGGCGGTACAGCCGGGCCGGGTCGGTCACCTGGGGCCGCAGATGGCCGTAGACCTCCAGCGTGACGAGACCGTGCAGCCGGCCCCAGATGCGCAGGGACAGCGCGGCGGCGTCGGGCGACAGGTCGGGAAAGGACTCGCGGGCCATGAGCGCGAAGTCCGGCCGGAAGTCCGACCACGCGTACGGCCCGGTGTCCGGATGGAGCGGCCGATCGTCCCGAGCCGGTGACGGGCAGGCCGCCCGGCCGGCCAGGATCACCGGCCAGGCCGCGGCGACGATCCTGATCAGCACACCGCAGGCGCGGTGTTCGGCCGCGAGCTCGGCGCCGTCCTCGGGCACCTGGTACCCGGGGATCGGATTGCCGTACACCAGCTGGAACTCGGGGGGGTTCGTGATCGCCCACTCCCGGTAGGTGAGACCGACCGCCAGCATCTGGCCGGCCGGGTCGCCGGGCCAGCCGGCGCGGGCGGTCTCCAGCGAGCGGGCGAGCGACTCGTACACCTCGACGATCAGAGCGGTGATCAGGTCGTTGCGGGTGTCGTAGTAGCTGTAGAGGGCACCGGCGGTCATCCCCATCTCGCGGGCGATGGCCCGCAGCGACAGGGCCGCGGCGCCGCCCTCGGCCATGTGCCGGAGCGCGATCTCCTTGATGTCCCGCACGGTCTCGGCCCGGAGGCGCTCCCGCCGGCTCAGCTTCACTCCGTCCACGGGGGTACGTTACAACGCCCAGTTACTACACACCGATCAATTATGAACCTGCCGTTCAAATATAAAGTGGCGATGACTAATCGAACGGCGTGTAGACTGCAGCCACCCGGATCGCACCCGCTGCCCTCTGGCGTCCGTGCGACACACCGACAGGTGACCGACGTCCACGACAGAAAGAGCAGCTCCAGTGACTGCTTCAGTGCCCCGACCGCGGCCAGGTCTCGGGCTGGTGCTCGCGCTCCTGGCGTTCGCCGAGTTCATGATCGCTATTGACTACAACATCGTTTACGTCGCGCTTCCGGACATCGGACGAGAGCTCGACTTCTCCGCCCAGTCACTGCAGTGGGTCGTCAGCGCCTACGCCGTCACGTTCGGCGGCTTGCTCCTGCTCGGCGGCCGGACGGCGGACCGCCTCGGGCCGCGGCGGATCTTCATTTCGGCCGTGGGCGTCTACGGCGTGTCCTCGCTGGTCGGCGGGCTCGCGAGTGAGCCATGGCTGCTGATCACGGCACGGACGGCGCAGGGCGTCGGGGGCGCGCTGCTCTTCCCGACAATCCTCACCCTGATCAATATCATCTTCCCGGCCGGCGCCGAGCGCACCCGAGCCCTGGCCACGTGGGGCGCCGCGGGCGGCGGTGGGCTGGCAGCCGGCGCGCTGCTCGGCGGCGTGCTCACGAACTACCTCGGCTGGGAGTGGGTCTTCTTCGTCAACGTTCCCGTCGCGGCGCTCATCATCGCCGTCACACCGAGGCTGCTCCCGCCGGACACACTTCGCGACGACAGGTACGCCGGCTTCGACCTCACGGGCGGTCTGTTGGCCACCGCGGGTGTCGCCCTGATCGTGTTCGGGCTGGTCAGCGGGCCCGACGCCGGCTGGCTCTCGGTACGGGCGACCGGCGCGATCGCGCTCGGGGTGGTTCTCAGCGTGGCGTTCGCCGTTCTCGAGCTGCGCCTGCGCAACCCGTTGCTGCCGCCCCGGCTGTTGCGGTACCGGAGCCTGGCCACCGCCGTGCTGGCGGTGTTCGTCTTCTCGGGCACCCTCGCGGGCGAGTACTTCCTGTTCACCACCTACCTGCAGAACGTGCTCGGCTACAGCCCGCTGGAGGCCGGGTTGGCGTTCCTCCCGCTGACGCTGATCTCCATGGCGGGGGCCGGCCCGCTGGCCACCGCCGCGGTGGGCAGACTCGGCTTCGGGGCGACTCTGGGCATCGCGCTGTTCCTGTGCGGCGTCGGCATCGGACTACTCGTCCCGGCGATGTCACCGGACGGTTCCTACCCGGCGTTGCTGCCCGGCATCGCGGTGTGGGGCATCGGCGGCGGCATCGCCTTCACGGTGTGCTTCTCGGCGGCCGGGCACGGCGTCGCGGTCGAGGAGCAGGGCGTCGCCAACGCGGTCGCCTCCACCTCGCAGCAGATCGGCAGCGCGGTGGGCCTGGCGGTGATCGTGGCGGTGGCGAACTCCGGCCTCGACCTCGGCGGCGGAGCCGTCCCGAGCGCCGCGGACGTGGTCGACGGGCTGCGAGCCGGCGGGTTGGTCTCCGCCATCACGGCCGCGACGATCGGCGTGTTCATCGCCCTGGTCCTGCGTGACCGACCGTCCACCGGGGTGCCGGTGCCGGTGCCGGCCCAGGCGCCCGCACCCGCCCCGGCTCCGGCTCCGGCCGGGCCCGGCCTGCCGCGTCCCGGCGACCGCGAGGAAATTCCCGCACCCCGTTCCTGACGCCCTCCCGGAGGACGTCCGGGCGGGGCGGCCGGACGAAATGGCGGGCCGAGTGGGTTCCCCGACCCCGAACCCACTCGGCCGGACTGGGCCGGACACCGTATCCGTGCATTCTCCCGGTAACAAAGCCCGCCGGCTCCACCGGCGTGACGACGGGCGTGGACACGAGGGCGGAACGCCGCCTGGAGAACCACGAAGCCGCCACGGCCGACGAGGCCGTCGATTTCAGGACACCGCCACGTGACACTTTTCACACCACCATCGCCTACCTGTCAACAAGGAGTCACCTTAGGATAAATTTCGTTAACGAAAGGCTGCGGCCTCCGATCTCACGGAAACGCCGCCGAACACGTAGATGAAACCCGGGGGGGTGATCTCACACATGCCGAACCAAGTCCTGCCAGAGATCACCTGTACCCCCACGCGGGCGTTTCTCACCGTGCGGCGCCATGTCGACCTGCTCCGGGTTTCGAGCGCGAGCTGTCCCCGGGCAGCTGCACCGCGACCGTAGTTCCCACGCGCCGTCGCGGTCGGCAGGCAGGCGCTCCTCGGCCGCCGACGCCGAATCCGGGAGAACCCGCGGCGTATTGGCGCCGGCTCAGCGACGCAACGGTAGCAAAAAGCCACCGGAACCCGCCTGGAGGCGTGGTCGCCGGCCACCGTGCCCCGGCCCCGGCGCGGTCATCAGCTCAGCCACCGCGCAGGCCTCGCCACGGCTCCGTGCAGCACGGCACGCTGCCAGCGGTTTCTCACCAAACTTCATTCCGGCATGCCGACGTCCTCGGACAGCGTTCGACCCTCGGGCACTCACAAGGTGGCCCACGGTCGACGAGAAAGCGGATGCCGACCACCCGTCCGTATCCGCGCGCCCCGAACACCGCACACACTGTCCGTGGCATACGGAGCGCGCACCACCTGTGTATTCTTTCCCATACTCCCGGAGCAAAAGCATGCGTCTCACCAGACCCGCCCGCACCATTTTAATCGCTGTGGCGGCGGTCACCGCAGTTTCCCTGGCCGCCTGTGGCTCGGACTCGACGAACGCATCATCCGAGACCGACGCGGGGAGCCCCAAGGCCGGCGGGTCGCTGACCTATGCCCTTGATGTCGAACCGACCTGCTTCGATCTCCAGGTCAATCCTCAGGGTGTCACCGGTGACATCGAGCGCGGCGTGGTCGACTCGCTCGTGGCCGTCGACAAGAACGGCAAGTTCCACCCGTGGCTGGCGACCTCCTGGGAAGCCGCACCCGACCTGAAAAGCTACACGTTCAAGCTCCGTAGCGACGTGAAGTTCACCGACGGCACACCGTTCGACGCGGCCGCGGTCAAGGCGAACTTCGACCGCATCATCGCCAAGGAGACGAAGTCGCAGTACGCTGCCACGCTGCTCGGTCCCTACACCGGTACCGACGTCGTCGACGCGCACACGGTGAAGGTGAACTTCAGCAAGTCGTTCGCCCCGTTCCTGCAGGGCGCGAGCACACCCAACCTCGGCTTCTACTCGCCGAAGTCGCTGACCAAGGGCGCCGACGCCCTGTGCGCCGGCGGAACCGCCATCATCGGCACCGGCCCGTTTGTCTTCTCCAACTACACCAAGGGCCAGAGCGTCGTCCTGAAGCGGAACCCGGACTACAACTGGGCACCGCAGGACCAGGCCGCCCACACCGGCGCGGCCTACCTGGACGAGGTGACCTTCCGGTTCCTGACCGAGGACGCGGTGCGGGTCGGCGCCGCGACCAGCGGTCAGGTCGACATCGCCACGAGCATCCCGCCGTCGGACATCCAGGGTGTCGAGGCGGACGACAGCCTGGGGATCGAGACGATCCAGGACCCGGGCGGCGCCTACTCGGTCTTCCTGAACACCGCGCGCGCGCCGCTGAACGACGTGCGGGTCCGGCGGGCCGTCCAGCTCGGGGCGGACGTCAGCAAGGCTGTCGAGACGGTCTACTTCGGCAGGTACGAGCGGGCGTGGAGCCCGCTGACCCCGTCCACCCCGTCCTACGACGCGACGCTGGAGAACAGCATCGAGTTCGACCCGGCGGCGGCCAACAAGCTGCTCGACGAGGCGGGCTGGACGGGACGCGACGGCGAGGGGTACCGGACGAAGGACGGAACCCGGCTGAAGATCGACTGGCCGTGGAACCCGCCGCACACCCGTGAGCAGCGGGAGGTTCTCGCCCAGGCCATCCAGGCCGACCTGAAGAAGATCGGCGTGGAGGTCACCCGGCAGTCCCTCGACATCGGCGCCTACGTGACCCTGGCGCTCAACGGGGAGTACCACCTGTACGACTTCTCGTGGACCCGGTTCGAGCCGGACATCCTGCGCGGGTTCTTCAACTCGGCGAGCTCTCCCTCGACCGGCGGCCAGAACGCCGCCAACCTCGACAACCCCGAGGTGGACGAGTGGACCGAGACCGCCGCGGCCACGCTTGACCAGGCCAAGCGGGACGAGCTGTACGCCAAGGTGCAGCACCAGGTCGTCGAGGAGGACGCCGCCGTGCTGCCCCTCTACGTCCCCACCAAGCTCGTCGCCGTCGCCAAGGACGTGCAGGACCTGAAGGTCGACCCGAACGGCAAGCCGCTGCTCTACGACGTGTGGCGCAGCTAGGCATGACGACCACACCCGCGACCACCGGACGCCGGTCCTGGCGCCGGGGTGAGAGCCGGCTGGTCGCGGTGCGCCCGGGCGGGTTCGGTGGACCCGCCCGGGTCCGTACCATCGGGCCCCGGAAGATCGCCGCCGCCGTCGGGCGGCGGTTGGCGGCCGCGGCGGCGGTCATGCTGGGCGCGGCCACGACGGCGTTCGTCGCGCTACAGCTCCTGCCCGGCGACCCGGTGGCTATCGTTCTCGGCCCGTCGACGATGGCGTCGGCCGAGGTACGGGCCCAGATCCGAACCGACCTGGGCCTGGACGAGCCGGTGGTGGTGCGCTATCTGAGCTACCTGGGCCGGCTGCTGCAGGGCGACCTCGGCGAGTCCTACCAGCTCCAGCAGCCGGTGTCGGCACTGATCGGCGACCAGCTCATGCCGACCGTGCAGCTCGCGCTGGCCGCGATCGTCGTGGCGGTGGTGCTCGCGGTGGCCTCCGCGGTGGTGACCGCGGGGCGCAATCGCGCCCTGCGTGCGGTGGCCAACGTCTGGGAGCTGGTCACGGTGTCCATGCCGTCGTTCTGGCTGGGCATCCTGCTGCTCACCGCGCTGTCCTTCCGGATCAGGATCTTCCCGGTGGCCGGCGACGAGGGATTCTCCGCGCTGGTGCTGCCGGCGTTCACCCTGGCTCTGCCGGTGGCCGGGATCCTGGGCCAGGTGCTGCGGGAGGGGCTGGAGGCGGCGCTCGAACAGCCCTTCGTGACCACGGCGCGGGCCCGCGGGCTGAGCCAGACCGCGGTCCGGTTGCGGCACGCGCTGCGGCACGCGGCGGTGCCGCTGGTGACCCTGTCGGGCTGGCTCACCGGCACGCTGCTCGGCGGCGCGGTGTTCGTGGAGAAGGTCTTCGCCCGGCCGGGCATCGGCGCGCTGACCCTGCAGGCGGTCAGCAGCCGGGACATGCCGGTCGTGATGGGTGTGGTGCTGCTCTCGGCGCTGGTCTTCGTGATCATCTCCACGGCCGTGGACCTGCTGTACCTGGCCATCGACCCGCGCCTGCGCACCGACTGACCTCTCGACGGCCCGAAACCCCGCGGCCGACACCCCGACCACGGACCGGTTGAGCCGGTAGCCAGTGAGGAGCCCTGAACCATGACGGCAGTCGACGCCGCGGTCGGTGTCGGTGCCGGTGTCGCCGCCGGCCGCCGGAGCGTCATCCGTGGACGGCGCCCGCCACGGGTCGGGCTGGTACTCGCGGTGGTCACGCTGGTTCTCATCGTCGCGATCGCGGTCGTGCCGGGCCTGTTCGCCGGCGGATCCCCGACCGAGATCGCGTCGGCGGACGCGTTGAGCGGCCCGGGCGGGGCGCACTGGTTCGGCACCGACCAGCTCGGGCGGGACGTGTTCACCCGGGTGGCCCACGGCGCCGGCCGCTCGCTGTGGCTCGGCGTGAGCGCGACGACACTCGGCATCCTCGGCGGCGCGGTGCTCGGGCTGGCCGCGGCGCTCGGCGGCCGGGCGGCCGACTCGACGCTGATGCGGCTGGCCGACATCCTGCTGGCGCTGCCGCCGCTGTTGCTGGCCCTGCTGGTGATGACCGTGCTGGGCAGCGGCACGCTGAACCTGACCCTGGCCGTCGCGATCTCCACCGTGCCCGGGTACGCGCGGATGGTGCGCGCGGAGGCGCTGGTGGTGCGCCGCTCCGGGTACGTCGAGGCGGCCGTCGGGCTGGGCCTGCGCCGCTGGCTGCTGATCGGGCGGCACATCCTGCCCAACACGCTGGGCCCGCTGCTGGTGCTGGCGACTGTCGGCTTCGGCACCACCCTCATCACCGCGTCCGGGCTGAGCTTCCTCGGCTTCGGCGCCGAGCCGCCCACCCCGGAATGGGGACTGCTGCTCTCCGAAGGCCGCAACTACCTGTCCACCGCCTGGTGGATCGCTGTGTTCCCGGGCGCGGCGATCACCGCCACGGTGATCGCCGTGAACGTGGTCGGCCGCCACGTCCAGGCGCGTTACACGAGGAGAACCAGTCGATGAGCGGCCTCTCCGGCGCGAAGGTCCCGTCGGTGCTCCCCGCGTCCGCCGCCTCTGCCACCGCCGGCGCCTCTGCCACCGCCGCTGCCCCCGTCACAGCCGTGGACGCGGCGGCGGCCGTGGCTGAGCAGGCCGAGCCGGCCGAGCCGCTGCTGGTCGTCGAAGGTCTCAGCGTGACCTTCGACCGGGCGTCCCGGCCGGTCCGAGCCGTGCGGGACGTGTCGTTCACCCTGGCCCGCGGCGAGAGCCTCGCCATCGTCGGGGAGTCCGGCTCCGGCAAGAGCGTCACCGCCCGGACCCTGGTCGGCCTGACCGGAGCACACGCGACGGTCACCGCTCGCCGCCTGCGGTTTGACGGGCGGGACCTGACCGCGCTGCGCGAATCGTCCTGGCAGCGGATCCGCGGCCGCCACATCGGGCTGGTGCTGCAGGACGCGCTGGTGTCCCTCGACCCGCTGCGCACCGCCGGGGCGGAGATCGCCGAGCCGCTGCGCACGCATCGGGTCGTCGGCCGGGCCCAGCTCCGATCCCGCGTCCTGAGCCTGCTCACCGACGTGGGGGTGCCCGAGCCCGAGCGACGCGCCGCGCAGTATCCCCACCAGCTGTCCGGGGGCCTGCGCCAGCGCGCACTGATCGCGTCGGCCCTGGCCGCCGGCCCGGAGCTGCTGGTGGCCGACGAACCGACCACGGCACTCGACGTCACCGTGCAGGCGCAGGTACTCAGCCTGCTCCGCCAGCTCACCACCAGCGGCATGTCGCTGCTGCTCATCAGTCACGACCTGGCGGTCGTCGCCGGACTCGCCGACCAGATCGCGGTGATGTACGGCGGGCTGGTCGTCGAGCAGGGCCCGACCGCCGCGGTGCTGGGCGATCCACGTCACCCCTACACCCAGGCGCTGCTCGCCGCGGTGCCCGCGCTGCACGCCAAGGGGACCAGGCTGTCGATCGCGTCGGCCGACCGGCCACCGGCCACCGGCGGCTGCCCGTACGCGGCGCGCTGCCCGCGCAGCGACGAGCGCTGCCGCGCCGAGCTGCCGCCCGCGCCGGTGGCCGGGCCCGGCCACCGGACGCTGTGCTGGTACCCGGGTCCATCCGCCCGGGCGGGCGACGTTGTCCGGGCGGCTCCCCGGGAGATCCCCGGGAAGCCGGTGGTACCGGTGGCACCGGTGGCACCGCCCACGACGGAGACACCCGCCCACGCGACCCCGGCAACGTCCGGAGGCGACGGCGAAGCCGCGGCGCTCCTCGAGGTGAGGTCGGTCCACAAGCGGTTCCGCTCCCCCGACGGCACCTGGCGGCACGCGGTCCGGGACGTCTCGTTCAGCCTGTTCGCCGGGGAGTCCGTCGGCGTGGTCGGCGAGTCCGGCTCCGGGAAGACCACCGTGGCCCGGATCGTGCTCGGCATGCTGGCGCCCGACGAGGGCGAAGTGCGCTTCGCGGGCGAGCCCTGGAGCGGGTTGCCCGAACGGGCCCGGCGGGCCCGGCGGCTGCGCATCCAGGCCATCTACCAGGACCCGCTGGGATCCTTCGACCCCCGGTTCACCACCGAGCGGATCATCTCGGAGGCGTTGGGGGCGGCCGGCGTGCCCCGCGGGCGCGGGCGCCGGGACCGGGTCGTCGACCTGCTCGAACGGGTCGGCCTGGACGCCGCTCTGCTCCGGCGCCGCCCGCTGGAGCTCTCCGGCGGGCAGCGCCAGCGGGTCGCCATCGCGCGGGCACTGGCCCCCGGGCCGGCGCTGCTCGTCTGCGACGAGCCGGTCTCCGCGCTCGACGTCTCCGTCCAGGCACAGATCCTCGACCTGCTCGCCGATCTTCAGCGCGGGTTGGGGGTCGCGCTGCTGTTCATCTCCCATGACCTCGGAGTGATCCACCACAGCAGTGACCGGCTGATCGTGATGAAGGACGGCGACGTGGTCGAGACCGGCCCGGTCGAGCGGGTCTTCTCCCACCCCGAGCACGACTACACCCGGGCCCTGCTCGCCGCGGTTCCACGGCCCGATCTCCGTTGACCGGCACACCGCCGACCTCCAGCCGCCGACCTCCGACGGTCCGTCCGAAGGAACGACGCCGGCTGCTGGCGGCTCTCGACGCTCTGGCGGAGGGACACGGGCGTGTCATCGAGATCCGCGGCGAACCGGGCATGGGCAAGACGCGCCTGCTCGGCGAGCTGACCCGGCAGGCGTCGCGGCGCGGGCTGCCGGTGGCGACGGGCCGCTGCGCCAACGCCGGCCGCATGACGGGTTTCGGCGTGTTCAGCAAGCTGCTGACGTCCGCCAGGCTGGCGGCGTCAGCGCGCGACGACGAGGGCCGCCCACCCGGCGCGCTGCTGGCGGCGCTGCTCGCCGACGCGCCGACCGTCGACGGCGCGCTGCTCGACGCGGCCCGGCTGCTGCTCGGGCGGGCCGCCGGGGACGGTCTCGTCCTGGTCGTCGACGACCTGCACTGGGCGGACGAGTCGTCCCTCGCTCTCGTCGACCATCTGATCCGGTGGCCGGTGGACGCCCGCCTGCTCCTCGTGGTGGCACACCGGCCGCGGCAGAGCCCGCCCCGGCTCCTCGACACGCTGGCCAACGGCGTGACGCTGGGGACGGTCGAACGCATCACGCTCCCGCCCCTCACCCTCGACCAGGCGGCACGCCTCACCGGGCTGGCCGCGGACGACAGCCTGCTGCGGGAGCTGTACCGGGCGAGCGAGGGTAATCCGCACTACCTGGTGGGCCTTGCCCGCCAGGTCCGGCCGGCGGATCGGCCACCGCTGCCGCCGGCCGCCGGCAGCACCGGTGCCGGCGCGGACGCGGACGCGGACCACGCCACCGACACCGACCAGGCCTCGGACCACGACGACCCGCCCCGCGAGCTCGTCGGCCCGGTGCTGGCGGAGCTCGCCGGCCTGGGCGATGACTGCCGCCGTGTCAGCTGGGCGGCCGTGGTGCTCGGCGAGCCGTTCGACGTCGACACGCTCGCGGCCGTCGCCGCGCTGGAGATCGACGCGGCCGCCACCGCGGTCGCGACGCTCACCGCGCACGATCTGCTCCGGCCGACCAGTGACGGTGCCGCCGCGTACCGCCTGCGCCACCCGCTGCTCGCCCGCCTGCTGTACCCGACGCTGGACCCGGGCTGGCGGCGGGAGGCGCATCGCAGGGCGGCCTCCGTCCTGGGCCTGTCCGGCGCGCCGCCGGCCGTCCTGGCCACGCACATCGAGCGCTACCCGCAGGACTCCGGGCTGGACGAGGTGCATCTGCTCGCGCTGGCGGCGAAGGAGTCGGCGGCGTCCTCGCCGCGCGACGCGGTGCGCTGGCTGCGGCTGGCGCTGCGCATCCTCGCCCTCGCCGACGCCGGCGATCCGGACCAGGTCGACGTCCTGCGCGGCGAGCTGTCGCTCAGTCTGGCCCGGGCGTTCGGCGCGGCGGGCATGCTCTCCGACAGCCTCGCCCAGATCCACCGGACCCTGCGGCTGGCCGTCGCCCGGCCACCGACGGACCGGGCGAACGTCGCCAGCCGCTGCGCGATGCTGGCCTATGCCATCGGCCGCCACGCCGACGGCCGGGCGATCCTGACCACGGAGATCGACGCGGCGATCGGAGGCCCGCCACCGTCCACCGCCGGGCCGATGCCCTCCGTCGACCGGCTGGTCCGGCCGCAGGCCCGGCCGGCCGTCATCACGCTGCTGCTCACCCGGGCCATGCTGGGGCTGCTCGACGGCACGCCGCCCAGCCCGGAGGACATGGGCCCGCTGCTGCGGCTCACCCACGAGCAGGGCGACCGCACCGCCGAGGTGGGGGCGTTGGCGTTGCGCGGGGTCGTCGAGGCGTTCGGCGGCGATGTGGAGGCGGCCGCGGTCACGGTGACCCGCTGCATCGCGATGGCCGACAGGCTGCCGGACGCCGCCCTCGCTGGCCATCCCGAGCATCTGGCCCTGCTCGGCTGGGCGGACTCGATCCTCGGCCGCCAGCTCGACGCCGAGCGCCACTTCAGCCGCGGGACCGCGCTCGCCCGCGGCTCCGGGCGAGGCGACGCCCTGCCACTGCTGCTCGGTGGGCTCAGCGCGGTCTACCAGCGAGTCGGCCGACTGCCGGAGGCTCGCCGGACGGCGGCCGAGATGCAGCACCTCATCCGCAACACCAGCCGCGGCCACCACACGAGCCTCGCCGAGGCCCTCGAGGCGCTGGCCGGAGTCTGGATCGACGGCCACGGCAGCCGCCGGGCCGCCGCGCTCGCGGAGGCGGCGGCCGTCGAACGGGCCACCGCCCAGCCGCCGCCGCGCCGCTCCTGGTGGGGCGACGTGGCGGCGATCTGGACCGCGTACGCCGCCGCGACCGACGGCGCCGATCCGCGCCGCACCACCGCCCTCATCCTCGACACGGGCGGCGGGCCGGCGCTCGACCTGCTGTCGCCTGTCCTCCATCCCATGGCGTTCGAGGCGCTCACCGCCGCCGCCGAGCGGCTCGGG
Organism: Frankia sp. Mgl5; assembly: GCF_023242985.1. Lineage (NCBI taxonomy): Bacteria > Bacillati > Actinomycetota > Actinomycetes > Frankiales > Frankiaceae > Frankia > Frankia sp. Mgl5. Next base: position 56,006 of record NZ_JALKFY010000811.1, read on the forward strand.
GACGGCCCGGCCGCCCAGCGGTGGGCGACCAGGGCCGAGCTCGCCGCCGATCGCCTGGGACTGGGCTACCAGCGCGGGCACGCGGTGGCGGCCCGGGCCCACGTACTGCGCGGGACCGCTGACCCCGCGTCCGCGGGGCGGCTGTACGAGCAGGCGGCCGACCTGTTCGCCGACGCGGGCATGCTCTCGCTGCGCACCTACCTGCTGTTCCAGGCCGGCAGGTGCCTGGCGGCGGCCGGCCGGCACGAGGACGCCGGCCGACTGTTCACCGCCGCGACGGAGCTGGCCCGCCGGTGCGGCGCGAACCGCCTCGGCCGACAGGCTCTCGCCGAACTGCGCAGGCTGGACGAACACACGTCCACCGGCACCGGCAATGTGCTCGGCGGCCTCACCCCACGCGAACGCGAGATCGCGACGGCGGCGGTCGGCGGGAAGACGAGCCGTCAGATCGCCTACGACCTGCATCTGAGCCCGCGCACCATCGACGCGCACCTGACTCGGATCTACCGCAAGCTCGGAGTGTCCTCCCGGATGGCGCTGATGATGCTGGTGAACGGGGCCGGTCCACGCTGACCGGACCCGTTGCCCGGCGCGCGGGCGGCACGTACGCGCCGCCCGCGTCCGGTCAGCCGGTCAGCCGGTGGAGGACAGTACGAAGCGGTCGTCGTCGGCCAGGATCCCGCGTTGGATCTCCCGCAGCGGCCGCCCGGGCTCGATACCGAGCTCGTCCGCGAGGATCTGACGGGCTCGCTGGTAGACACGCAGCGCGTCGGCCTGCCGTTCCGACCGGTAGAGAGCGATCATGAGCTGCCGGTAGAAGGACTCCCGCATCGGATGTTCCAGGGTCAGCTCGAACAGCTGGCCCACGAGCTCCCGATGGCAGCCGCTACGCAGGCCCGCCTCCATCATCATCTCGATGCACTCCAGCCGTGACTCCTCCAGCCGGGTGACGAACGCGTCCACGATCGGGCCCTCACGCAGGTCGCCGAGCGCGTTGCCGCGCCAGACCGTGAGGGCGGACGCGAACAGATCGGCCGCCTGCCGGTGGTGACCGGCGCGGGCATGCTGGCGCCCGTCCGCCATCCTCCGCTCGAACAGGTGCAGATCGACGGCCTCGGGCTCGACGAGCAGCAGATAGCCCGGCGAACGGGTGATGATCGGGCACTCCCGGCTCAGCGGGCAGGTGAGCAGCTTGCGGAGTTGGGAGACGTAGACCTGCAACGTCGCCGTCGCGCGCCGCGGGGGATCGTCCTTCCAGATCTCCGTGATCAGCAGGTCGCTGGCGACCACCTGCCGGGGGCGAGCCAGTAAGGCAGCCAGCAGCACTGTCACCTTGGGAGCGCTCAGGTTCACCCGTTGATCGCCGTTCATCACCCGGAGAGGGCCAAGGATTTCGTACCGCACGAGCACGCCCCACAGACTGAGTAGACGTGACAACGCGGACGGCCTGGCCCGACTGCACCGGACGTCCGCGCCTCGGCCGCATCCGGCGGCCGGACAGCCCCGCCCCGGCCCCGGCTGCCCGGGGTGGGGTGGGCACACCAGAACCGTCTCACTCCCGGCCGGTTCTGCATATGCGAAGATTCTCGTAGTTCGCACGTCCAACGCGCCGACCAGACACAGGCGAGTAACGGACGGACGGGCGGCTCCGGTCCGGATGAGATCCTATTCCCGACCGCCGCACCGAGGCGATAGTGCATCCGTGCCAGAACTAGCCGAAGGCCCGCACCGCGTTGTACATCAGCAGGGCTGCGCGCTCGCAGGGCATCATGACACCGAGCCAGTTCACCTGCGGCTGGCCGGCCGTCACGCAGGTCGCCCGCAGGTCGACGAGGAACTGGTTGTCGATCGCCAGCCGCCGCTGCCCGGTGGGGTCGACCGCGGGGCCGTTCAGGAAGTTGCGGTAGCCGAAGTCGTGACGCAGGCAGGGGTCGACGAACAGGGCGTCCACCTCGGGCGGAGTCGGCCCGCTGCATCCGTCGGTCGTCCACACCAGGATTCCTGGCGGACCGGCCGCCCGCGCGTTCCGCACGACGACGAAGTCGGCCAGCGGGAGGCTGTACACGCTCGGCACGTCAACGGCGGGCACCTCCCCGCCGGGCACCTGGTGGACGTCGGTCTCCGTACCGGTGGCGAACACGGCGCCGCCCTGGAAGTAGCTCACGCTGTCCGCACCGACCGCGGGACGCGGGTCGAGCAGCGGATTCCCGAGCGGCCCGGTCGGGCCACCGAGTTGCGCGTAACGGTCGTAGACCGGGCCGCACACCTTGAAACCGCCCACAACGTGGCAGCCGCCGGATCCGGCACCCGCGGTGGACGCCGCCGCCGCGACGGACTGGCAGCCGGCCGCAAGCAGCGCGAGCACGGTGCAGGCGAGCGCGGTGGCGGCGGCGGGGCGGCGCCCCAGCCAACGTCGCACGGCGGAGGCCCGACGGTCTGACATGATCTGCTCCTTTTCGACCAGTCGACGGTAGGTCGAAAAGGGCCCCTGGGGCACGATGTGCCGGTGTGCGGTAACCGACAGGTCGGCTGGCGTACAGCCGCCCGGACGCCGGCGGGCCGGACCCGCCACCCCGAACCGCATTCAACCGGTTATGGGACAGCCTTCAGGGAAGTGTTTCACCGAAGGCTTTCAACCAACCGGGCGGCGGAATGCCGTACGGGTGTAGCCGGGTCTGGCTGCCGTCGTCGACCAGCACCTCCTGGCCGTCACGCAGCCTGGCCGTCGGCCGCCCGATCGTCAGGATCCATCGGACTACCCGATGCCGTCCCGACGGAGGCAGAATGCTCGGCGGGAAAACCTCGGAGCATCAGCTCAGAAGAGCACGCTGCCGGTGGGTGACTCGCCAAGGCGATAGCAGGTGTCACTGTCGCGCAGGTAGCCGAAGGCGAACGCCTGGGCGCGCTGGCGGGGCGTGCCGTGCGCGCCGTCTGAGGTGGCGGTCTCGCGGTCGAACCAGCCACGGTCGCGGGTGTCGCCGAGCGAGAAGAACAGCAGGGCGCCGGAAAAGGCGTCGCCGAGGTCGAGCCGGTCGGCGTCGGTGGCGAAGCGGGCCTCGTCGCCGGCGAGGCAGTCGGCCTGGTTCTCCTCCGCGCGGGAGACGACCCCGGTGCGGCCGGAGTGGGTGGCCGCCCGGTGGGCCAGCTCATGCATGATCACGTACATCGGGTAGGACGGGCCGCCGGCGTCGTGCAGTTCGGTCATGAAGTCGACGCTGTACGCGACGGTGTCGTCGAGTGGGCAGTAGAGGGCGTTGCCGGCGAAGGCGGCCGGGTCGGTTTCGCCCTCTCCGCAGGCGATCGGTGGGATCTCGCCGTCGCGGTAGGGGACGAAGCGCGGCGCGGTCCACTGGTCGCCCAGCTCTCCGGCCCAGTAGGTGTTCACCGCACCGGGACAGCCCGCCGGTTCGGAGATGATCGCCTCGACGTCCTGAACTGTCTCGACGGGACCGCCGCAGCTCCCGGCGGGCGCGGTCAGCTCCGCGGCCGGGGCGGCGCCGTCCCCGGCGGCCGTCGACTCCAGCCCGGCGCATCCAGCCAGCAGACCGCCGCCGAGTGCAGCGGCGAGCATGCCCGCCAGGACCGTTCGCCTGACTCCCATGCCGCCCACCGTATGGGCCTGTGTGGGCACATGGCACGGTTCGTCGGCACTCGGACAGATCTGGTCGCGGGCCCCGCCCGCACCGTGGTGGTCGAGTGGCGGCTGCCGCGGGTGCTGGCGGCGATCGCGTTCGGCGCCGCGATGGGCGTTCGTCCCGGGGTTCTCGCCGACCCACTCCTTAGTAAGTGTTCACTTGTGTCTTTGGGTCAACGCGGCTAGCCTGCTCTCCACGCGGCGGATCAGTCCGGGGAGTGCGACGCGCGACCGCCGTGGGCGCGTCGAAGGCACGGTCCCCGTCGTCACCGAGGTCGCTCAGCTCCCGGAGAGGCCGTGAACGTACACGCGGGTATGTGCCGAACCGGGCGCAGCCGAATCGACGCGAGGAGACCCGAGTGGTCAAGCTGGCTGACGGAATTCGAGTGGTCGACGCCGACGCGCACATGACCGAGCGCCACGACCTGTTCACCGAGAGGGCGCCGAAGGGCTACGAGGACCGGGTCCCGCACGTCGAGCGGATCGACGGCGTCGACATGTGGATCGTCGAGGGCAAGGCGTTCGGCAAGGCAGGCTCCGGCGGCACCGTCGACCACGACGGGAAGAAGCACCCGTTCCGGGACTCCCAGGGCGGGTCCTGGGGCATCAACGACGTGCACCCCGCGGCGTGGGACCCGAAGGAGCGCCTGCGCCTGATGGATGAGCTCGGCATCCACACGCAGGTCCTCTACCCCAACGCGATCGGCATCGGCGGCCAGAACCTGCGGAATTCGGTCCAGGACCCGATCGTTCTCCGGCTCTGCGTCGAGCTCTACAACGACGCGATGGCGGAGGTCCAGGCGGAGTCGGGCAACCGGCTGCTCCCGATGCCGATCATGCCCGCGTGGGACATCCAGGCCTGCGTCCAGGAGGCCGAGCGCTGCGCCGCCCTGGGCTACCGCGGGGTCAACATGACCGCCGACCCGCAGGACTCCGGCTCACCCGACCTGGGCGACCCCGCCTGGGACCCGTTCTGGGAGGTCTGCGCCGGGAGCAAGCTCCCCGTGCACTTCCACATCGGGGCGAGCCAGACGGCGCTGTCCTACTTCGGCACGACCTACTGGCCGAGCCAGGACGACTACGTGAAGCCGGCGATCGGCGGCGCGTCGCTGTTCCAGAACAACTCCCGGGTACTGCTCAACAGCGCCTACTCCGGGATGTTCGACCGTCACCCCGACCTGAAGATGGTCTCCGTCGAAAGCGGGATCGGCTGGGTGCCGTTCATGCTCGAGGCGATGGACTACGAGCTCGAGGAGAACGCACCGGAGTACTTCCACAAGCTGCAGAAGCGGCCGTCGGAGTACTTCGCGTCGAACTGGTACGCGACCTTCTGGTTCGAGAAGGGCCGCGGCGACCTCCAGCACCTCATCGACACCGTCGGCGAGGACAACATCATGTTCGAGACCGACTTCCCGCACCCGACCTGCCTGCACCCGGACCCCCTCGGAATCGTCGGCGAGACGATCGCCTCGCTGCGTCCCGAGACGCAGCGGAAGGTCATGGGCGGCAACGCGGTCAAGCTCTACCGCGTCTGACCCGGGTCGCGGCGTGAACCCGGCACGACCGGCGGGCCCGCTCCAGGCAGTGGCCATGGAACGGGCCCGGGCGGCCGCCGACGCTCTTCACGAGGTCGCCGACACCTGAGCGTCACCTGCGGGAGCATCCGTCGCCGGGGCCGGCAAGCCCGGAGGGCGTCAGCCCCGGCGAACCGCGGCGCTTTCCGCCGGGTGCGCGTCGAGGACCCGCTCGGTCCCGCCGCCCTGCGGCTCGGTGGTGAGGATGTCGTCGCGGAAGCCAGCGGCGAGGGCACGTAGCGCGGCGTCGAGGTAGAGGGTGAGATCGGCGTCCGCGTGGGTGGACCAGCGTTCGTAGGCGGCACGGCAGACGGCGAGGGTGGCCCGGCCGACGGCGGGCGGGTAGAGCGAGTCGGCCGGCTGATCGGTGCGGCGGGCGACGAACTCGGTGATCGCGCGCTCCCAGGCGTCGTAGTGCACCGTGGCGCTGGCGACGAGTTCGGGCACCGTGCTGATCAGATGCATGCGCATGCGCAGCTCAGGCACGTCCCCGGCCCGGTAGTAGTCGGCTGCGATGACCGCGTGACGGACGGCGTCCATCACGGGCAGGTCGCCGGAGGTCTGCTGGAGATTGGCGCGGATCGTGGTGACCTCGTTGTCGAACTCGTTCCACAGCACCTGCGACTTCGCGTCGAAGTACTTGCGGGCGCTCGTCCCGCGGGGCCGGCCACGGCGGTCGGGGCTTGTTTGTGGCACTAGGTGACGTTATTGTGCCCGATATTCGTCACACGGTGCCTAAATCACGGTGCCCACATGACCAGCCGAAGGAGCAGCTCGATGACGGACACCCAGACCCAGGCGAACGACGAGGTCACGGCAGAGGTTCCGGAGCCGTTGGTGGCGGACGAGCTGCTGGTCGAGGAGGTGTCGATCGACGGCATGTGCGGTGTCTACTGATCCCGCCGCTCGGCGGTCGCCGTTCGACCTTGACGCCGCCTGGTACGTGCCGGCGCAGGTGTCGATCCGCCCCGAGCGCTTCGGCGCGCTGCTGTACCACTTCGGTACCCGGCGCCTGTCGTTCCTGAAGAGCCCCGAGCTGCTGAAGGTCGTGCAGGTACTGGCCGACTTCCCGACAGCCCGTGCGGCCTGCGTCGACGCGGGCGTGTCGGCGGCCGAGCTGCCCGCGTACCGCGCCGCTCTGGCCACGTTGGCCGCGTCGGAGATGATCCGGGAGAGGAAACCGTCGTGAGCACACCGCTGCCACTGGTCGAGCAGTTCCAGTACGGCCTGGACGCGCCGATCTGCCTGACCTGGGAGCTGACCTACGCCTGCAACCTGGCCTGCGTGCACTGCCTGTCCAGCTCGGGCCGGCGTGATCCGCACGAGCTGTCCACCGCCGAGTGCAAGGCCGTGATCGACGAGCTCGAGCGGATGCAGGTGTTCTACGTCAACATCGGTGGCGGCGAGCCGACCGTCCGGTCGGACTTCTGGGAGCTCGTCGACTACGCCACCGCCCACCACGTGGGGGTCAAGTTCTCCACCAACGGAGTCAGGATCACCCCCGAGGTGGCGGCGCGGCTGGCCGCCAGCGACTACGTCGACGTGCAGATCTCGCTCGACGGCGCGACCGAGGCCGTCAACGACGCGGTGCGCGGGCCCGGCTCCTACCAGACGGCGATGCGCGCCATGGCGAACCTGGCCGCCGCCGGGTTCCGCGGGTTCAAACTGTCGGTCGTGGTGACCCGGCACAACGCCGGCCAGCTCGACGAGTTCAAGGCGATCGCCGACCGGTTCGGCGCGCAGCTGCGGCTGACCCGGCTGCGGCCGTCCGGCCGGGGCGCCGACGTCTGGGACGAGCTGCACCCGACGGCCGCCCAGCAGCGGGAGCTCTACGACTGGCTGGTGGCGCACGGCGAGCGGGTCCTCACCGGGGATTCGTTCTTCCACCTGGCCGCCTACGGCGACGCGCTGCCCGGGCTCAACCTGTGCGGCGCCGGGCGGGTGGTGTGCCTCATCGACCCGGTCGGTGACGTCTACGCCTGCCCGTTCGCCATCCACGACAGCTTCCGCGCCGGCAACGTCCGCGGCGAGGGCGGGTTCACCGGGGTCTGGCGGACCTCGGAGCTGTTCGCCGACCTGCGCCAGCCGCAGACCGGCGGGGCCTGCACGTCGTGCTCGGCGTTCGACGCCTGCCGGGGCGGGTGCATGGCGGCGAAGTTCTTCACCGGCCTGCCGCTGGACGGCCCCGACCCGGAATGCGTGAAGGGCCACGGCGCGGCCGCGCTGGCCGCGGTGGACCTCGAGCTGGTGCCGAAGCCGTCGCTGGACCACTCCCGCCCGGCGTCCCGCCGGTCGGGCCCGGTCCCGGTGACGATCGGCGCGCGCCCACCCGACCGCGCGTGCGAGGAGAGCCCGCTGGCCGGGCTGAGGCTCTGACATGCGAGGAACTGAGGTACGAGCCGTGGACAGCTGGCGGGCGACGTGACCGCCGACCGCCCCGTCGCCGTGGTCACCGGGGCGGCGCGCGGGATAGGCGCGGCCACCGTGCTGGCGCTGGCGCAGCAGGGCTGGGAGGTGCTCGCGGTCGACCGCGGGAAGGACGATCCCGCGCTCGCCTACCCGATGGGCACCGAGGCCGAGCTCGGGGAGGTGGTGGCGGAGGCGAACTGGCGGGTCGAGGCGGCGGACCGGGTCCGCCCGTTCATCGCCGACGTACGGGACGCCGCCGCGCTCCAGGCCGCCGTCGCCGAGGCCGAGGCCCGGTGGGGTGGCCTGGACGCCGCCGTCGCGGCCGCCGGGGTGATCGCCGGCGGCGTGCCGTTGTGGGAGGTCCCGGCGGAGCAGGAACAGGCCGTGCTGGACGTGAACCTCGGCGGTGTCCTGAACCTGGCTCGGGCGGCCGTGCCCGCGATGCTGCGGCGGCCACCGCCGCGGCACGGCCGTTTCCTGGCGGTGGCGTCGGCCGCGGCGACCCGCGGGCTGCCGATGCTGGCCGCCTACTGCGCGGCGAAGGCCGGCGTCGCCGGGCTGGTCCGGGCCCTGGCAGCCGAGCTGGGAGACACCGGTGTCACCGCGAACGCGGTCAGTCCGGGCTCCACCGACACACCGATTCTGGCCGAGAGCGCCCGCCTGTACGGCCTCAGCGGGGCGCCGGAGTTCGCCGCGCAGCAACCGCTCCGACGGCTGCTCGCCCCGGCGGAGGTCGCGGAGGTCCTCGCCTTCCTCGCCGGACCGGTCAGCAGCGGGATGACCGGTGCCGTCGTACCGGTCGACGGAGGCCTCGCGCTGTGACCACGCCCGTGGCCCCGCTGCCGGCCGGCTTCCGGGTCGTTCTCGACACGTCGGCACGGCGGCTGAGCGCCGACAGCTGGCTCGGCGGCTCGCCGGCCAGGGTGATCCGGCTGACCGCGGCCGGCCAGGCCGCCTGGCAGGAGCTCGCGACCGGCCCGGTGGTGTCCCCGCGGGCAGGCGCCCTGGCCCGCCGGCTCACCGACGCCGGCCTGGCACATCCCAGGCCGCCCACGCCGCGGCACGACCCGGACGTCACCGTCGTGATCCCGGTCCACGACCGCGTCGACAAGCTGGCCCGGTGCCTCGCCGCGGTGGGCGAGCGCCACCCGGTCGTCCTGGTCGACGACGGCTCGCGCGAGCCCGGCGCGATCATCGAGCTCGCCGACCGGTTCGGCGCGAAGGTGATCAGGCGCCCCGTCAACGGCGGGCCGGCGGCGGCCCGCAACACCGGGCTGGCGGCGACCGCCGGCGAGCTCGTCGCCTTCGTGGACAGCGACTGCGTGCCGCCGGCGGGCTGGATCGACGTGCTGGCCGCGCACTTCGCCGACCCGCTGGTCGGCGCCGTGGCCCCGCGCACGGTCCCCGCTCCCGGCGCGTCGGGCGGCTGGGCCGGCCGGTACGCCGGCACCACACGCAGCCTCGACCTCGGCGGCACGCCGGCCCGGGTCGGGTCGAACACCCGGGTGGCCTACATCCCGACCGCCGCGATCCTGGTCCGCCGCGCGGCGCTGGCCGAGATCGCCGGCGGCGGTCCGGCGGCCGGCGGGGCGTTCGACACCACGCTGTCGGTCGCGGGCGAGGACGTCGACCTGGTGTGGCGGCTGGACAAGGCGGGCTGGCGCATCCGGTACGACCCGACCGTCGAGGTCCGGCACCTGGAACCGGAGACCTGGGCCGGGCTGCTCGGCCGGAGGTTCCGGTACGGCACGTCCGCCGCGCCGCTGGCGCTGCGCCACCCGGGATCGCTGCCCCCGCTCGTCCTGTTCCCGGGGCCGGCGCTGACGGTCGCCGCGCTGCTCGCCCGGCGGCCCGCGCTGGCCGCCGCCGCGTACACCTGTTCGGTACTGCGCACCGTGCGGACGCTGCGCCGGTCAGACCTGCCCGTCCGGGAGGTGGCGCGCGCGACGGCAGGTGCCGTCGGCCGGACCTGGCTCGGCGTCGGCCGGTACGGCACCCAGTACGCCCTGCCGCTGCTCGCGGCCGGCGCCGCGGGTGGCGGCCGCCGGCGCTGGGGACGTCGGGCGGCGGTGGCATCACTGGTCGTCGGCCCGGCCCTGGCGGAGTGGGCGGGCCGGCGCGGGTCGATGGACCCGGTGCGGTTCGTGCTCGGCCGTCTCGCCGAGGACGTCGCCTACGGCAGCGGTGTGTGGACCGGGTGTGCGCACAACCGGACGACCATCCCGGTGCGCCCCACGATTGGCCGGCGCGCCCACGGGTCGAGAGGGACCCGACCATAGATGAGAGGTCGACCATCGGTTCCAGGGACGAGATGGTCGCCCGCTTGGAACGGGCCCGCGCGGGCGGCGGGCGGCGCTCAGCGGCGTTCACCGCGGAGCGCCACTGCCTGGCGATACAGCCGGCCCGCGCGGTAGGAGGAGCGGACCAGCGGCCCCGCCATCGCCCCGGCGAAGCCGAGCTCGGCGGCCCGGGCGGACCACCGTTCGAACTCCTCCGGCTCCACCCAGCGTTCCACCGGATGGTGGCGCGGGCCGGGCCGCAGGTACTGGGTCACCGTCACCAGATCACAACCAGCTGCCCGCAGGTCCGCCAGCACGGCGTCGACCTCGTCGACGGTCTCACCCAGACCGAGGATCAGGTTCGACTTCGTGACGATCCCTTCCGCGTGGGCACGGTTGATCACCTCAAGCGAGCGCTCGTAGCGGAAGCCCGGCCGGATGCCGCGGAAGATCCGGGGCACCGTCTCGACATTGTGGGCAAGCACCTCCGGGCCGGCACCGAACACCTCGGCCAGCAGGGCCGGGTCGCCACGGAAGTCCGGGATCAACAGCTCGACGCCGGTTCCGGAGGAACGCGCATGGATCTGGCGCACGGTCTCGGCGTACAGCCAGGCCCCTCCGTCGGCCAGGTCGTCCCGTGCCACCCCGGTGACGGTGGCGTAGTGCAGTCCCAGGCTGGCGACGGATTCGGCCACCCGGCGAGGCTCGTCCCGGTCGAGCGGAGCGGGCCTGCCGGAGTCGATCTGGCAGAAGTCGCAGCGCCGCGTGCAGACGTCCCCGCCGATCAGGAAGGTCGCCTCCCGATCCTCCCAGCACTCGAAGATGTTCGGGCAGGCGGCCTCCTCGCACACCGTGTGCAGCCCGGACTCGCGGACCACGGCCATCACCTCGGTGTAGGCGGGACCGACGCGCATCCGGGTGCGCATCCACGGCGGCTTGTTCTCGACCGGGGTCCGGGCGTTGCGGACCTCGAGCCGCAGCATCGCACGGCCGTCCGGTGTCACGGGCCGTCCTCGGTCATCAGCTCGTCCCGGCGGTGGCCCGCCACGACGCCGACGGCTCCTCGATCCGGTACAGCTTTGTCGCGTTCTCCCAGAGAATCTTCCGGCGCGCTCCCCCGTCGACGTGCCCGAGGCCGGACGTGATGGTCTCCTGGATGTTCTGGAACAGGCAGGTGGTGTGCGGGAAATCGGTCTCGAAGAGGATGTTGTCGATCGGCATCAGATCGAGGAAGTGCTTCGGGGCGACCGACTCGAACCAGTAGGTGACGAAAACGCTCTGGCGGAACAGATCCGACGGCAGCACGTCTCCCGACTGGCGCTCCCGGCCCGGACGGAACGCGCCGAGCCAGCTGTAGTCGGTGGCCTCGAGCATGAACGGAAGCCAGCCGATACCGCTCTCCACGGAGACGAACTTCAGCTCGGGATAGCGGGACAGCACGCCCGACGTGATCAGATCCGAGCACTGGACACCGTTCTTCATGAACAGGCTCACCGCGCAGTAGGCCTGCGCCCCGTTCACGCCGTGCTGGGCGTAGCGCTCCGGGGTGGACAGCTCCAGGGTGTCTCCGGCGCTGCCGATGTGGAAGTGGATCGGCAGGTCGGCCGCGCGGGCGACCTCCCACAACGGGTTCCAGTGCGGCGAGCCGAGCACGGGCAGCCCGTAGCGCTGCGGCTCGCCGGTGAACAGGATTCCCCGCGCGCCCAGCGGGACGCACCGCTCGATCTCCCGTACGGTCTCGTCGATGTCCCAGAACGGTGTGGCGATCACCGGCAGCAGCCGGCGCAGGTCGGCCGAGGACCACTCGACGAGAAAGTCGTTGTACGCCGACACGCACAGCAGCTTGAGCGTGTCGTCCTTCAGCTTCAGGAAGTTCTCGCTGCCGAACCCGCCTACGTTCGGGTAGAGCACCTGGGCCCAGATACCCGCCTCGTCCATGTACTTCAGGCGGGCATCCGCCTGGTACGCGCCCGGGTGGCAGTCCTCGTAGGTCTGCGGGTACTCGGGCGGGAACGTCGGCCATCCCGCCGGAGCCGTCACGCCGACCGGCGCCAGCCGCTCCCCGTGGAGCACCCAGGTGTCCGCCGTGCCCTGCCGCACCACGTGTGGAACGTCCTCGCGATACTTCGCCGGTACCCGAGCGGTCCACACGTCCGGCGGCTCGGTGATGTGACTGTCCGCGTCAATGATCAACTCTGGCGCTGCCATTTCCCCTGCTTTCCTTGTTTTCTCGCGCTGCCGTCATGAACCATCATCAGCGTGTCGCCCGCGGCCGTCTTTGCACATTCGGTCAAGTCCTTGTTCGTTTCGGCGGCCAGCTCTCCGCCAAAATGCCGACCGAGCGCCGACCAGGCGAGCGGCCGGATCTCGCCATTCCGGCCGTCCCGCGACGGCGCCGACCGGGCACCGCGGTCACGCGGCGTCGGGGCCGTTTCGGACGCGTGTCAGGACTCCTTTTCGGCCAGTCGCCGAACGCCCTTCTTGCGCACGGCGACGTCGCCGGTGGCACATGCCCGGCAGGCCAGCCGAAGACGGGTGAGATCACGACGTCGCGTGCCGGGAAGCCGGTTTTCGAGGGCGTCGGTCTCCTCGTCGTCGGCGGGTGTCAGGTGCTCGGCTCCGCCGAGCACCTCGAAGTGGCATACCGTGCACGTGGCCTGACCGTGGCACACCGTGGGCCAGTGGTACCCGAGTCGCCAGGCCGCCTCGATGATCGTCTCGCCGGGCTCGGGCGTGAGGTCCGCGCCGATGGGCTCGACCCGGACCAGCGGCCGTCTGGGCCGCCCACTCCCCTCTTCGGTCACCTGGTCACCGGGCCACCGGGTCGCCGGAGACGACGTGCGCGGCGTGCTTCATGCCGATGTAGGAGAAGACGCAGCTGTTCCCGATGCTGGCGCCCGCCCCCAGGTAGGTGCGTCCCATCACCGACGCGCTGCAGTTCCCGGCGGCGTACAGACCCGGGATCGGATCGTGGTTGGTGTCGAGCACACGGGCGAACTCGTCACAGAGCAGCCCGCCGCTCGTCCCCACGTCACCCGGGTAGAGCTCGACCGCGTAGAAGGGCGCCTTCTCGACGGGCGCGAGCGAGGCGTTCGGCTTGTTGCCGTAGTCGCCCTGGTATCGCTCGTGAGCGCCTTCGCCGCGGTGGAAGTCGGGATCGGTGCCCTGCTTCGCGAACCCGTTGAACCGCTCGACCGTGGCGGCCAGCCCGGCCGGGTCGATCCCGCACGCCCGCGCCAGTTCCTCCACCGTGTCGGCCTTCTTCATGTAGCCGCTGGTGATCCACTCTTCGGGGGTGTTGGCACGGAACGCGAACAGGTAACGGCCGCGGTGGCGGGAGTCCATGACCAGCCAGCTCGGGACGGACTCACCGTCGACGTTGTGGGCGTACATCTGCCGCCCGGCCTCCATGTAGGAGACCGCCTCGTTGAAGTACCGCCGGCCGGCCCGGTCGACGATGATCGAGCCCGGCTTGCTCCGCTCTCCGGTGTGCAGGCTCGGACGTCCGCCGGGCTGGATGGAGGCCGGGATCCACAACGCCTCGTCCATGAAGTCGACGGCGGCGCCGACCCGCTGGGCGGCCTCGATCGCCTCGCCCGTGTCCCCGGGGTTGGCGATGGTCCACGACCCCTCGTTCGGCTGCTTCGAGTAGCGTCTGCGCATCTCGGCGTTGCGGGCGAACCCGCCCGAGCTCAACAGCACGCCGCGGCGGGCACGGATCCGGACGGTCTGCCCGTCCCGACTGGCCACGACGCCGGCCACCCGGCCGTCCTCGACGATCAGGTCGACCAGCCCGGTGTCTGTCCAGACCGTCGCCCCGGCCGCCAGCGCCGCCTCCAGGGCCTGCGCGATCAGTGCCGCGCCGTTGGCCAGCCGGGTCTGCCTCCTGAGCCTGCCCATGGCCGTCCGCATCCCCACCCGGAGGGCGGTGCGCATGGCTTTCGGCCGCCGCTTGATCAGCTGCAGCGTGGACGCCTCGCGGGTCATCACGACGATTCCGAGCGCGGCCGTCATGCCCGGCATCAGCTTCGCGAGCCACGGTCCGAGCTGTTTGCCGTCGGTCACCGCGGGTTCGATGGAGCGGCCGCGGGCGCTGCCGCCACGAATTCCCGCCACCTGCGCGTAGTAGTCGCTGTACCCTTCGCACCGCTCGAACCGCATGCCCAGGTTCTGCAGGAAGCGGACCATGGTGGAGCCTTCGACGATGTAGGCGAGCCGCCGCTCCCGCGACGAGGCGGGTCCGACATCCCCGACCACCGACTCGAAGTACGCCAGCGCGTCCTCGAGGGAGTCGGGAACGCCGTCGGCCTGCATGAGCGGGTTGTCCGGCAGCCACAGCACACCGCCCGACATGGCCGTGGA
>NZ_JALKFY010000501.1:0-396 GCF_023242985.1 Frankia sp. Mgl5
TTGTGGTTAGTGTATACTTTCCCCGCTGGGAGCGAATGCTGCAGGCGGTGGTGATGCTTCCATACGCCGTGCCTCCGGTGGTGGCCGCCGTGGGCCTGATCAAAATTTATTCCAGCGGACCAATTGCCCTTTCCGGCACGCTCTGGCTGCTGATTGCTGCTTACTTTGTCGCCATTTTGCCTTATATGTATCAAGGAATTCGCAACAGCATGCGCACCGTTGACGCCGTTTCGCTGATCGATGCCGCCGAGCTGCTGGGAGCAACCAAGCTGAAAGCGTTCCGGCTGGTGATCTTTCCCAACATATTACCCGGAGTCCTCGTCTCCACGCTGCTTTCCTTCTCCATTTTGTTTGGCGAGTTTGTGCTGACGAACCTGTTGATCGGCGGTCATTTTG
>NZ_JALKFY010000502.1:0-395 GCF_023242985.1 Frankia sp. Mgl5
TGGTAAGCGATGTCCCCATTTTATGCGTAGATTGAACGGCCGCATCTGCGCCTGCCTGCATAGCCGAACCAGGCAATGCGGGGTGAAAACCAAAATGGGCGCCATGCGCTTCGTCCACCAACAGCGGAATGTCGTGGCGATGGATAACCGCCGCCATTTTCGCCAAATCGATCCCCATGCCGTAGTAGGTTGGATTGGTAAGAAAAACGGCTTTTGCCTCGGGATGGGCCTGAAGAGCGCGCTCCACATCCTCCCGTCGAAAACCTGCGGCCACTCCAGTCGCCAGATCAACGGCAGGAACGATGAAAACAGGATTGGCTCTGGCAAGAATAGCCCCGTTGTATACCGATTTGTGACAATTGCGCTGCACCAGTATCTTGTCACCAGGCTTACAT
>NZ_JALKFY010000503.1:0-394 GCF_023242985.1 Frankia sp. Mgl5
GCACGCGGGCCAGGACGGAGACAGGGTGGTGTGTTTTCTCCGCGTCGATCAGAGCGAACTTCATTTCTGATCGGTCTCCGCCGCGAAGAAAATTGTGGCCTTACGGAGGATCTCGCGTTCCTCCCGGAGCTGCCGGTTCTCCTTCCGGAGGCGTTTCAACTCGTCGCGTTCCGCGGCGGTCAACTCGTCCGCTCGCGCCTCTCCCTCCTGTTCGGCCTGGCGTACCCAGTTACGGATCGACGGCCCCGACGGGCCGTATTCTTTGGCCAGCACCTCGGGCGAGTGGCCAGCTCGGACAAGCTCCACCATCTGACGGCGGAACTCCTCCGTGTACGGCGGTTGCGATCTCGACACCTGTACTCCTCCCTGGGACCATTATCCCAAAGAGCCCAGG
>NZ_JALKFY010000504.1:0-392 GCF_023242985.1 Frankia sp. Mgl5
TCGTTGGCCAGCGTGGTGAGCACATCAGGTGTCACTGTGAAACCCCAGCTGGTGATCGTTTGTGCGGCAGCCGCGGCATCAACACCGATGGCGGCGGCAGGTGCGTTCACGGCAAAATAAACACCGGGAGTAAGCACGCATGCGGCAATCATCGCCATGATGGCGACGGCCGATTCCATCAGCATTCCGCCGTAACCAATCACCGTCGCATGCGATTCTTTTGCAATCATCTTCGGTGTTGTACCGGAAGAGACTAGTGCATGGAATCCGGAAATGGCACCGCATGCAATGGTAATAAACAGGAACGGGAATAGAGTACCGGCAAAAACTGGTCCCGAACCGTCGATAAACTTGGTCAATGCAGGCATATGCATCGGCGGCAAAGTGAAGAT
>NZ_JALKFY010000505.1:0-391 GCF_023242985.1 Frankia sp. Mgl5
ACGTCGCCGGGGGCGCGAACCTCGCCCTCGTCGCGCTATCGCGCACCGTCGGCCAGCCGCCGCGGATCAGCCGCGCGCTCGCCGACTGCCAGGCGGCGCTCGACGAGGCCCGCCGGCTCGCATACGGCCACGACGACCAGCCCGCACTCGCCACCCACGGGGAGCTCGCGCCCACCGACGACGATGTCGAGACCTGCGGGGCCCACTACGCCGCCACCAGCGACGTCGGCGAGTACGACCCCGACGCCATGCGCGACGCGCTCGACACGTTCGCCGCCGGTCTCGCCGAGCGGCTGCCCACCCCCCGGCCGGCCACGCTCGGCGACACCGACCGGGACGCCATCGCCACCGCCCTCGTCACCGCCATCGGCGACGGCGACTACTCGCCCCG
>NZ_JALKFY010000506.1:0-391 GCF_023242985.1 Frankia sp. Mgl5
GAAAAAGGAGCCTGTCACATATGGAGAAATATTTGCTGTCGATCGATCAGGGCACGACAGGAACCAAAATCCTGCTGGTAAATCGCCAGGGAACGGTTGCTGCCGAAAGCTACCAGAAGCACACGCAGTATTATCCGCGGTCAGGTTGGGCTGAGCATGATCCCGAGGAGATATGGGAGCGTCTGTTGGCGGGAGTGGCTGACGCTCTGCAAAAAGGAAAGGCGGCGCCTGAGCAGGTGGAGGCGATCGGTATTGCCAATCAAGGGGAGACCGTGCTTTTCTGGGATTCAACAAATGGACGACCGTTATACCCCGCCGTGGTCTGGTCATGCCGCCGCTCCGATCAGATTGCGCAGCGTTGGCAGCAGGACGGCGACTGGGAGAAAAAGAT
>NZ_JALKFY010000507.1:0-391 GCF_023242985.1 Frankia sp. Mgl5
CGGTGATACTTTATTTCGGAGCGAAACCATGCAGCAACAGCAGCTCATATGTCGCAAGGATGCCATTAGAGTCGCCGTATCGCGTCTCGTAGTGCTGGAACATGTCGTGAAAAAGGCGGCGTAGGCCGATTCGGCCGGAAGGGGAGGCTACCGAGGCGCTGGCGCCGATCGCTTTTATCGCATGGAGAAAATCGCGCACCGTCGGGTACCGTTCGATGCGGACATTTTGGCGGCGCCGCGGGTTCATAAACCCGGCTGCGGCCAGCATTGCGTTCCACTCCTTAGCTGTATGCAGCGGCAGGCCGTGGCGCTGCGGCTTCAAGCCCTGCGCACGGTAAGCGAGCTCGAATGCGGTATGCAGCTCTCGAAACGTCTCCAGGCATTACAGGTG
>NZ_JALKFY010000508.1:0-390 GCF_023242985.1 Frankia sp. Mgl5
TCCTCCAGCTCTCCAGGTCCGGTCCGCCGTCCTGACACCTTGATCACGTCATCCGCACGGCCCAGATGGAACCAGTAGCCGTCTTCATCAACCATGACCATATCACCCTGCCACCACATTTCTTCGCCCAGCGGAAAGTAGGTGTCGAGGTAGCGCTGTTTGCTTCTCCAAAAGCCGCGCGTCTGCGCCGGCTGCGGACAGGTAAAGACGAGATATCCCGGGGTGCCTGGCGGAACAGGGTTTCCATCCTCTCCTACCACCTTCGCTCCCACTGCGGGAGTCGCACCCAGACAACTCGGCTTCAGCGGCTGGATGGACACAGATGAAATAATCTCCGCAAAAACTTCCGTACCGCCGCTGCCGTTGATGATCGGCGCGTTGCCCTTCGCC
>NZ_JALKFY010000509.1:0-390 GCF_023242985.1 Frankia sp. Mgl5
ATTTACTGGAGAGCGGCTTTAACGACGGCATCATGCTGACGCCCGACGGACATGTGGCGGAGGGTACCGCCGCCAATCTCTTTATGGTCCGTGGGGGCAAGCTCATTACCTCGCCCGTGTCTGACGCAATTCTGGAGGGGATAACGCGAATTGCCTTGCTGGAGTTGGCGAAGGACGCCGGGCTTGAAATCGAGATCAGATCGATCGACCGGACTGAACTGTATGTCGCAGATGAGCTTTTCCTCTGCGGCACAGGTGTACAGGTAGCTCCGGTGACGAAGGTGGATCATCGTCCGGTAGGGAACGGCCTTCCCGGAGATAAAACACTCACGCTGCAGAAGTTATATTTCGACGCCGTTCTCGGATGTAAGCCGGCTTACCAGCATTGGC
>NZ_JALKFY010000510.1:0-390 GCF_023242985.1 Frankia sp. Mgl5
TGACCACACAGACCAAAGCAGCCTGGAGGATGTTTATCGCGGGACAATGGGTAGATGCGGAAGAGGGCCATGTACGTGAGGTGTTTAACCCGGCTACCGGTGAAGTGATCGCTGTGGTGGCGGAGGGCGGACCGGGTGATGTACGCCGTGCCATTGCAGAAGCGAGAAAGGCGTTTGATCAGACGAGTTGGCCTGACACACCTCCAGTGGAGCGCGCGCGCTTGATGAACGCGTTGGCCGACAAGCTGGAACAACGCGCGGAGGAATTTGCGGAACTGGAAACGCAAAATAGCGGCAAGCCGTTGCGGGAAAGCCAGGCTGACATAACGGATGCAGTCAACTGTTTCCGGTATTACGCCGGTCTGATCAATAAGCCGCTCGGACAGACGT
>NZ_JALKFY010000609.1:0-70016 GCF_023242985.1 Frankia sp. Mgl5
CGGCGGAGATCCCGTCGATGTAGGCGAACATCATCTCGGCGAGCGACACGAGGCCGGCGGCGTCAAGGCCGGCGTGGGGGGCGGCCCCCCCCCCCCGGCGCCCCCCCCCCCCCCCCGGGGCTCGATCGTCGTCGGCCCGGTCCGGGTGAGGCCGTTGGACCCGTCCACCCGGCTCCACCCGTCCATGGGTCCCTGGTTGTGGATCAGGGCGGATTTCACCCGTTGGGGAGGTCGATCGTTGGGTGAACTCGCTCGCGTCGCGTCCGGTCTGCCCCGGTTCACCGTCGCGGCGGCTCTACTGGAAGCCAACCAGCCGGTACCGTGCAGGCCATGAGGCTCGTGCTGCTTGGCCCGCCCGGCGCCGGCAAGGGGACCCAGGCCGCGCGGATCAGCGCGCGCCACGGCGTGCCGGCGATCTCGACCGGTCAGCTCTTCGACCAGCAGATCTCCGCCGGGTCGCCGCTGGGCCGGCGGGCCGAGCACTATGTCCGGGCCGGTGAGCTCGTCCCGGACGAGATCGTCCTGGACATGGTCGCCGAGCGCCTCGCCACCGGCATCGACTGCGAGGTGGGGTTCCTGCTCGACGGCTTCCCCCGGACGCTGCCGCAGGCCGAGGCGCTCGACCGCATGCTGACCGCCACCTGCGGGCCACTCCACCTGGTCCTCGACCTCGACGTCGACGAGACCGAGGTGCTCGCCCGGATCGGCCGGCGCTCGCTGTCCGAGGGCCGCCTCGACGACAACCAGGAGACGGCGCGGCGGCGGCTGAAGGTGTTCGCCGAGGAGACGGCCCCGCTGCGCAGCCACTATGCCGAGCAGGGTCTCCTGCGCACCGTGGACGGCACCGGCACGCCGGACGAGGTCGCCGCCCGTATCGAGGAGATCCTCGCGGCGGCGGCCCATCCCGAGTTGCGGGCGGCCCGTCCCTGACGTGACCTTCGGGTGTCCGGGCGGGTCGAGAGATCCCGTGGCGGGATAAATTGGACCTGTCAGTGACGGCATGCGGTGACAGGTCGGGGATGGCCGGATGGGTTCTGGGATGCCGGCGCGTTCTGGGATCCGGGCGCGCGCTCGCCGGTGGGTGGCCATGTCCGGCTCGGGAGCTGAGGGTCCTGCGGGTTCCGCCCCGGATGTAAGGCACGGCCTGCCCGCTCCCAGGGACGGCGGTCCCTCCTCCACAGCTGGCGCGACCGGCGCGGAGTCCGCGGCCGCGCCGGACTCTGCGAGCCCCGCCGGCTTCGCTGGCGCTGGTGGCTCCGGTCGCTCCAGACGCGGGTGGCGTTCCGGCCGCCTCCCGGATGCCGGGCGGTCCCGGGCCTCGGGCGGGCGGGTCGTGCGGGACAGCCCCCGGCGTCGGGCGGGCCAGTGGGGGCTGGCCGTGTTGCTGGCGCTCCTCTGGCTGCCCTTCGTCGTGCTCGCCACCTCGCGCACGACCGTTCTGAGTGCGGACTTCTACTCCCAGGCGCTCACCGAGGCGAACGCCTACGACCGCCTCTACACCGAGGTGCTGCCCGACCCCGCCGTCGAATCCCTGCTCTCCGGCCTGCCCGTCGACCCCACCCTGGTCACCGCGAACCTGCGCACGGTGCTGCCGCCGTCGACGGTGGAGGCGATGACCGACGAGCAGATCGAGCGCATCGTCGACTACCTGCGCGCGCGCCAGGACGACATCGAGTTCAGCGTCGACCTGACCCCGATCTTCGGCAACATCTCCGGCCTGGCCAACCGCTACATCGCGGGCGAGATCGGCACCGGCACGAGCTACCAGGTCGAGTCGGTCACCCAGTTCACCCGCTCCGTCCTCGACGCGCTCGACGACATCGTCGCCGGTCGACCGCCCACCGCGCTGCCCACCATGGAACTCTCGGCGCAGGACACCGACCGGGTGGTGGAGGCGGTGCTCGGCCGGCTGAAGCCGGCGGACCGCGACGCGGTGGCCGCCCCCCTGCGCGCGGACCTGCGCTCCGGTGACGTGGCCGGAGCGCTGGCCCGGGTCGGTCCGCTGCTGTTCCAGGGTGACGAGCGGGCGGTCGGCGAGATGCGCGCCCACCTCACCGACGGCGCCGTGCTCGACCTGGGCGTCCGCCTCTCCGACCTGCGCGACGAGCCCGCGATCAGCGCCGTGTCCAGGCTGCACGACGTCTCGGCGGCGCTCGACGGGCTCAGCCTGGCGCTGCTGGGCCTCGCCGGGCTGATCTGCGTGGCGATCGTCGCACTGGCAGCCGCCCGCGGCCGGTCCCGGATGCGGGCGCTGGCGGGGGCGGTCGTCGTCGCCGGGGTCGCGGCGGGCGTCCTGGGCGTGATGCTGCGGATGCTGCTGCCGAACCCGCTGCTCGCCCTGGAGGAGCCCGGTGGGCCGCTGCCGCCCGGCGCCGGCGCGGTGCTCGCCGACTTCTCGCGGCACGCGTACGGCGACATCGAGTCCGATTACCTGCGCATCGTCGCCTGGACGCTCGCGGTGGGGCTGGCGATCCTCGGCGGCGCGCTGCTCGTGGCACTCTCCGCGCGCTGGGGCCGGGCCGGCCGGCGCCGCCGCCTCGCCGCCGGCTTCGCCGTGGCCGCCCCGATGATGATCGCGCTGACCTGGGTCGCCTTCCCCGGTGCCGCGGCGAACGCGCGGGAGCTGTGTAACAGCCAGATCCGCCTGTGCGACAGCCGGTACGACGAGGTGACCTACCTGGCCACCCACAACGCGATGGCGACCAGCGAGGACCGCTTCCTCGGCCCGACCCAGGACCCGTCGCTGGTGCACCAGCTCGACCTCGGGGTGCGCGCCCTGCTGCTCGACGTCCACCACTGGACGACGCCCGAGCAGGTGGACGCCGTCCTCGAGACGTTGCCGCCCTCTACCCGCACGGCCATCGAGCCGCTGACCCGCAACGCCCGGTCGGCCCGGCCGGGGCTGTGGCTGTGCCACAACCTGTGCCAGCTCGGGGCGCTCGACCTGACCGCGGAACTCGGCCAGGTCCGGGACTGGATGGACCGAAACCCCACCGAGGTGGTGACGTTGATCATTCAGGATCAGGTGCCCGCGCCGGAGATCGCCGGCGCCGTCGCGCAGGCCGGCCTGTCCCGCATCGTCGCCACCCCGCCGGCCGATCAGGACGGCGAGTGGCCCACGTTGCGGGAGATGGTCGAGTCCGGCCGGCGCCTCGTCGTCTTCACCGAGAGCCAGGACATGCCCGGGACATTCCTGCGCAGTTTCTACCGCTACGCGTCGGACACCCCGTTCTCGGTGGACTCCCCGGAGAAACTGACCGGCTGCGCCCGCCTGCGGGGAGCCGCGGGATCGCCGCTGCTCCTGCTCAACAACTGGGTGACGGACGCGGCGCCCAGCCGGCAGGCCGCCGTGGTCGCGAACCGTGCCGACCGGATCCTCACGCGGTCCAGGCAGTGCGAGACCGAACAGGGCCGGCGCCCCACCTTCGTCGCGGTCGATTTCGTCAACATCGGTGACGCCGCCGCCGCGGTCGACCGGTTGAACGCCGTCAACTGACCGCTTTGCGGCTAATGCCGGAGGCTATCTGGCTGATTCATAATTCTGAATGACAGGCCGTGCATTGTCGGTACGGGAGATGAGACGTCCCCGCCGGGGGATGTTTACTGCGCGCAAGGCAATATACGGCTATGGGTGGTATGGATCCTCGGTGCAGATCTCGCCGTTTCGAACACGCCAGATCAGCGACCGGCACACTGGTGATGTCCGCCGTGCTGGTGGGAGTACCCGCCGGTCCCGGCCTCGGTGGCCACGCCCTGGCGGCGGCCTGGGCGACGAGCGGCGCGGCCGCACCGGCACCCCCGTCAACCGGCCCACCCGCCCTGCCCGGCCCACCCGCACCGCCGGCACCGCCAGAGCCGCCGGAGCCGGTTCTCGCGGCCGGGACGGACCTTCCGGGACTGCTCGGCCCGGGTGACCAGGGGGCGCCCGTGCTCGCTCTCCAGCGACGGCTGGTCGAGCTGGGCTACTGGCTCGGCGAGCCCAACGGGATCTACGGAGCCCTGACGGTGCAGGCCGTCCTCGCCGCCCAGAAGGTCGCCGGACTGGAGCGGGACGGCCTGGTGGGCCCGGCCACCTGGGCGTCGCTCCGGCAGGGCCCCCGACCGCTGGCCGTCACCGGTTCGGGCCTGGTGCTGGAGGTCGATGTCGCGCGCCAGCTGCTGCTCGTCGTCCAGGACGGATCGGTCCGCCAGATCCTCAACACCTCGACCGGGACGGAGCGCTGGTACGAGGTGCGCGGCCAGCGCCTCCTCGCCGACACCCCGCGGGGTACCTGGCATGTGTACCGGCAGGTCGACGGCGTGGACCCGGGCCCGCTCGGCGGCCTGTACCGGCCGAAGTACTTCCACACCGACGGGATCGCGGTGCACGGCTACGTTTCCGTGCCGGGCCGCGCGGCGTCCCACGGCTGCGTTCGGGTCACCAACGAGGCGATGGACTGGCTGTGGGCGTCGGGTATCGGTGCGATCGGAACGACGGTGCTGGTCCGCTGACGGCCCCGGCCGGGTGCCCCCGCCGGGGCCGAACGCGGCCGAATCGTGCGGACGGGTCGGGTGGGGAGCGTCGTCCGCGGTCCGCGCGTTCACTCGTGGGAGTCTTGTCTGGTTCAGGCCCGGTCCCGGGCCGGGCCTGAACCGACCCGGCACGCCCGACTCCGGTCGGGTGCGTACGGCCCCGCGACCTTCGTGAGCGGAAGACGCCGGGATCCTCGTGACACCGGACACGCCACCGGCAAAGGAGCACAGGTGCCGATCTGGAACCAGCTACGACAGTCCGCGCAGAGCATGCAGGTGCAGCTCAACGCGAAGAAGAACGACCTCAAGAGCGGCGCGTTCCGCGACGCGAGCATGGCGATGTGCGCGCTCGTGGCCGCGTCGGACGGCAGCGTCGACCCCGCCGAGCGGCAGCGGGTCGCGTCGCTGATCGTCGGCAACGACGTGCTGTCGAACTTCGCGGCCGACGACCTCCAGCGGCGGTTCAACGACTACCTGGGCAAGCTGCAGGCCGACTTCGACTTCGGCAAGGTCTCGATCCTCCAGGAGATCGGGAAGGTCAAGAAGAAGCCGACCGAGGCCCGCGCCGTGATCCAGATCGGCATCGTCATCGGCGGCGCCGACGGCAACTTCGACAAGACCGAGCAGGCGATCGTCCGCGAGGCGTGCTTCGCGGTGGGGATCAACCCGGAGGAGTTCGACCTCTGACCGTCGCGGGCCCGCGGCCGCTGGTCGGGGGAGCCAGGAGTCGATAGTCGGTCGCCGGGAACGCGGTGATCGGTGACTGCCCGGACCGGCTCCCTCGGCCCTGTTCGGCCGCCGTGACCTGGGCCGCAATTCCTGGCAGCGGCCACCTGTCCGGACGAACGTGATTTTGTCGTCTCCAGCCCGGCGCGCCCGGTGGCGTTCCGGCGGACCAGCGGCTTGTCACGACCAGACGGAGGACAGGTGGGACCAGCCGACGCTGTTCTCGTCGCCGGGGCCGGCCTGCTCGCGGGGGCCGTGAACGCCGTGGCGGGCGGCGGCACCCTGATCGCGTTCCCGGCGCTGCTCGCCACCGGCCTGCCCGCCCTCACCGCCAACATCACCTCCTCGGCCGGGCTCGTCACCGGGTACGCGGGCGGGGCCCTGGGCTACCGGCGAGAACTGGCCGGACAGACGTCCAGGCTGAAGGCACTCGGCCCACCGGCGATGCTCGGCGGCCTGGTCGGCGCGGTCGTCCTGCTACTGACCCCGTCGGACGGCTTCCGGTCCGCCGTGCCGTTTTTGGTGATCGTGGCCTGCCTCCTCCTGGCCGTGCAGTCGAGGCTGGCCTCGCTCGTCGCCCGCCGCCGGGCAGCCGCGCTGGCGACCACCCCCCGGCAGACGCCCGGCGGGCTGGTCGGTGTCGAGTCGTCCGTCGGGGCTGTTACCTGGCCCACCCGGATCGGGGTGTTCACCGCGGGGGCGTACGGCTCCTACTTCGGGGCCGGGCTCGGTGTGGTTCTGCTCGGCGTTCTCGGAATCCTGCTGGTCGACGAGCTCCAGCGGACGAACGCCCTCAAGACCCTGCTCTCGTTCGGTGTGAACGCGATCGGCGTCGTGGTCTTCCTCGTCACCGCTCAGGTGTCCTGGGCCTACGCCGGAATCCTTGTCGTGACGTCGGCGGTCGGTGGGGTCCTCGGCGCGCGGGTCGCCCGACGGCTTCCCGCGCCAGCCCTGCGCGCTGCTGTGATCGTGCTCGGTCTGGTGGTGGCTGTGGTCCTGTTGATCCGCGGCTGACGGGGTCGTGCCCGGTGGCTGGTGACGCTGATCGAAATCGCGTCCGGTGGCGGGTAATCGCCGATCGAGGTCGCGCCGGGTGGCCGGTAGCCCCGTGAACCAGGCGTGTTCTGAGTATCGCTCGGAGGCGCGTGGTAGCCGCCGCGACTGCTCGCCCTCTACCGGCTTTCTCGCCCTTTTGGGGCGGAATAATCCGGGATTCAGCCCCGAAAGGGCGAGGTGGTTACCAAAGGGCAAGGAGGTTCCCCTCCGGAAAACCCGGAAGGCTAGCGACATCCTGGCCGGCCGCCAATTTCACCGACCCGACCGCGAAGGCCCGGTTGCCGTTTCGGCTGCGTGTTCGCGCCACGCTGCTGGCGCGTCCCGGCGCGTCCCGGCGCGGTGGCGTGTGGCGTGACGGCTGGCCGGCTGCTGGGCTTCGAAGGGCTTCCGTGGCCCGCCGACGACGAGCCGGTGCACCTCCGGCTGCCGGTGCACGGTTCCCGGAGGCAGATGGAGGGGACGGTCAGCCACTTCGGGCCGGTCGCGGTCGGCGATCTGGTCGAGCTCGACGGAATCCCCGTCACCGGTCCGGACCGGACCCTCGCGGACCTCGTCCTGGCCGGTTCACGCGAGGACGCGGTCGCGATGATCGACGCCGCGTTGCGCCGCCGGCTGGTGACAGGGCTGGACGGGGTGATCGCGGCCTGCGTGAAGCGCCCCGGTGCCCGCCGGGTGGCCTCCTACTGGGCGCTCGCGGACGGGCGGGCGGAGTCCGTGCTCGAGACCCGCCTGCGGCTCCTGCTCCACGACGCCGGTGTGCCTCCGCCGCGCATCCAGTGGCCCGTCACGGACGGTACCGGGCGGGTCCTGGCCCGGCTCGACCTCGCCTGGCCCGGCGCGATGCTCGATGTCGAGGCGGACGGCGGTGCCGTCCACGAGCTTCCGTCGGCTCTTCACCGGGACCGCGAGCGGCAGAACCAGCTGCTGGACCTGGGATGGCGGGTCCGGCGGGTCACCTGGGCCGACGTGCTTCGTACACCGACGAAGGTCGTCGCCGCGGTCACCGGATGGCTGGCGGCAGGCCCGTGACCGGCCCGGGAAGCTGTGACGGGAGGAACAATCCGGGCTCGTGGGGCCGCGGGCCCCTACGATCCGTCCCATGACCGTTCCACCGGTGGAGCTGGCGCTCGCCGCCGATTTTCCGGACTCGACGAGGGACGACTGGCGGCGGCTGGTCCTCGGGGTGCTGCGAAAGTCGGGGGTTGCGGGCGAGGACACCGCTCCGGGTGAGGCCGAGGAGCTGATCGCGACCTCGACCTACGAGGGCATCCGCATCCGTCCGCTCTACGACGCGGCGGACGCCGCCGGCGCGGCCGGCGCGGGCCTGCCGGGGCTGGCGCCGTTCGTCCGCGGCGGCCGGCCACAGGGCGCCAACACCGACGGCTGGGACGTCCGTGCGCTGCACGCCCACCCCGACCCGAAGGCCGGCGGTCAGGCGGTGCTCGCCGACCTGGAGAACGGCGTCACCTCGCTGTGGCTGCGGCTCGGTCCGGCGGGCCTGCCTCTCGACGGGCTTGCCGAGGTCCTGCGGGATGTCTACCTCGACCTCGCTCCGGTCGTCCTGGACGCGGGCGCGCTCACCGGTGAGGCGGCCGCCGCGTTCCTGGCGCTGGCCGACGAGCGGGGTGTTCCGGCGTCCCAGCTCACCGGCGTGCTCGGCGCGGACCCGCTGGGGCTCGCGGCGCGCACCGGGGCGGCGCCGGACTTCAGCGTGGCCCGCGCGCTCGCCCCGCGCGTCGCCGCCGAGTACCCACGCCTGCGGACGCTGGTCGTCGACGCCCGGCCGTACCACGACGCCGGCGGGAGCGACGCCGAGGAGCTCGGCGCCTCGTTGGCGACAGGTGTGGCCTACCTGCGCGAGCTGACCGACGCCGGGCTGGGCGTGGCCGAGGCCCTCGGCCAGCTCGAGTTCCGCTACGCGGTGAGCGCCGACCAGTTCCTGTCGATCGCCAAGCTGCGGGCGGCGCGGCGGCTGTGGGCCCGGGTGGCGGAGGTGTGCGGTGCCGCGCCCGCGGAGCGGGTGCAGCGCCAGCACGCGGTCACCTCGTCCGCGATGATGTCCCGCCGGGACCCCTGGGTGAACATGCTCCGCACCACCGTGGCCTGCTTCGCGGCGGGGGTCGGCGGCGCGGACGCGGTCACCGTGCTGCCCTTCGACATCAGGCTCGGGCTCGCCGACGACTTCGCCCGTCGGATCGCGCGGAACACGCAGACGCTGCTGCAGGAGGAGTCGAGCCTGATCCGGGTGATCGACCCGGCCGGTGGCTCCTGGTACGTGGAGTCGCTCACCGACTCCCTCGCCGAGGCGGCGTGGGCGGTCTTCACCGAGATCGAGCGCGCCGGCGGGATCGCGGCCACGCTGGCGGACGGCTCGCTGCGGGCCCGCCTGGCCGCGACCTGGGCGGCCCGTGCGGACGCGATCGCGCACCGGCGTGATCCGCTGACCGGCGTCAGCGAGTTCCCCAACCTGGGTGAGAAGCTCCCCGAGCGGCCGCCCGCCCCGGCGGAGGCCGGCCCGTCCGGCGCCACGGCCGCGACCGGCACGACCGAGGCCGGTGGCGGCCACGGGCTGCCGACCGTCACCTACGACCAGGATTACGAGGCGCTGCGCGCCCGGTCGGACGCGCACGCCGCCGCCACCGGCGCCCGGCCCGCGGTCTTCCTGGCCACCATCGGCGGGGCCTCGGCGTTCACCGCCCGCGCGACCTTCGCCGCGAACCTGTTCCAGGCCGGCGGCCTGGCCACGCCCGAATCGGGCCCGGGCACGGATCCGGCCGCGATCGCGGCCGCGTTCACCGCGTCCGGCGCGAAGGTCGCCTGCCTGTGCTCGGGGGACAAGGTGTACGCCGAGTGGGCGGCCCCGGTGGCCGAGGCGCTGCACGCGGCGGGGGCCACACGGGTCTGGCTGGCCGGCAAGGCCGGCTCACGCGCGGAGACCGACGCCGCGGCGGGCGTGAGCGGGTACGTCTTCACCGGCTGCAACGCCGTCGAGGTGCTGCGGACGACCCTCGCAGAGGCGGGAGTGGCCTGATGTCATCGATCCCCGACTTCGCCGAGATCGCGCTCGGAGCACCCAGCGGCGCGGACGCCGACGAGTCCCAGTGGCGGGTCGCGCTCGAGCAGGCCACCGGCAAGGACTCCGACGCCCTGACCTGGGACACCCCAGAGGGCATCGCGGTGAAGCCGCTGTACACCGCGGCCGACACGGCCGGCCTGGACTTCCTCGGCACCTACCCGGGCATCGCCCCCTACCTGCGCGGCCCGTACCCGGCGATGTACGTGACCCAGCCGTGGACGATCCGCCAGTACGCGGGGTTCTCCACCGCGGCCGAGTCGAACGCCTTCTACCGGCGCAATCTGGCCGCCGGCCAGAAGGGCCTCTCGGTGGCCTTCGACCTGCCGACCCACCGCGGGTACGACAGCGACCACCCGCGGGTCACCGGCGACGTGGGCATGGCCGGCGTGGCCATCGACTCGATCTACGACATGCGCCAGCTCTTCGACGGCATCCCGCTGGACCGGATGAGCGTGTCGATGACCATGAACGGCGCGGTGCTGCCGATCCTGGCGCTGTACATCGTCGCCGCCGAGGAACAGGGGGTGGCACCGGAGCAGCTCGCCGGCACCATCCAGAACGACATCCTCAAAGAGTTCATGGTCCGCAACACCTACATCTACCCGCCACAGCCGTCGATGCAGATCATCTCGGACATCTTCGCGTACACCTCGAAGCGGATGCCGCGATTCAACTCGATCTCCATCTCCGGCTACCACATGCAGGAGGCGGGCGCGACCGCCGACCTGGAGCTCGCCTACACGCTGGCGGACGGCGTCGAGTACATCCGGGCGGGTCTGGGTGCCGGCCTGGAGATCGACGCCTTCGCCCCCCGGCTGTCGTTCTTCTGGGCGATCGGCATGAACTTCTTCATGGAAGTCGCCAAGATGCGCGCGGCGCGCCTGCTGTGGGCGCGGCTGGTGAACCAGTTCGGCCCGACCAGCGCCCGTTCGACGTCGCTGCGGACGCACTCGCAGACCTCCGGATGGTCGCTGACCGCCCAGGACGTCTTCAACAACGTCGTGCGCACCTGCGTCGAGGCGATGGCCGCCACCCAGGGACACACCCAGTCGTTGCACACCAACGCCCTCGACGAGGCGCTGGCGCTGCCCACCGACTTCTCCGCCCGCATCGCGCGCAACACCCAGCTCCTGCTCCAGCAGGAGTCCGGCACCACCCGGGTGGTCGACCCGTGGGGCGGCAGCCACTACGTCGAGCGGCTCACCTACGACCTGGCCCGCAAGGCCTGGGCGCACATCACCGAGGTCGAGTCGACCGGCGGGATGGCGCAGGCGATCGACGCCGGCATCCCGAAGATGCGCATCGAGGAGGCGGCGGCCCGCACCCAGGCCCGCATCGACGCCGGCCGCCAGCCGCTCGTCGGGGTCAACAAGTACCGGGTGGCCGCGGACGAGGCCATCGACGTCCTGAAGGTCGACAACTCGGCGGTCCGGGTCGGTCAGATCGAGAAGCTGCGCCGGCTGCGTGAGGAGCGTGACACCGCCGCCGTCGAGTCGGCGCTGCACGCGCTGACCGCCGCGGCCGACGCCGCCCGTGAGGGCAGCCGGCCGTCCGACCTGGGGCACAACCTGCTCGCGCTGGCAGTCGACGCCGCCCGAGCCAAGGCGACCGTGGGTGAGATCTCCGACGCCCTGGAGAAGGTGTACGGGCGGCACTCCGGTCAGATCCGTACGATCTCGGGTGTGTACCGGGATGAGGCCGGGCCGGCCGGCAACATCGTCGCCGCCCGCGAGGCCGCGGCGGCCTTCGAGCGGGCCGAGGGCCGGCGTCCACGGATCCTCGTCGCGAAGATGGGCCAGGACGGGCACGACCGCGGCCAGAAGGTGATCGCCACGGCCTTCGCCGACATCGGCTTCGACGTGGACGTCGGCCCGCTGTTCCAGACGCCCGCCGAGGTGGCCCGCCAGGCCGTCGAGGCGGACGTCCAGATCATCGGCGTGTCCTCGCTCGCCGCCGGGCACCTCACGCTGGTCCCGGCGCTGAAGGAGGAGCTGGCGGCGCTCGAGCGCGACGACATCCTCGTCGTCGTCGGCGGGGTCATCCCGCCGCAGGACTTCGACGCGCTGCGCGCCGCCGGCGCCGCCGCGATCTTCCCACCCGGCACGGTCATCGCGGACGCGGCGATCGAGCTGCTGGCCACGCTGTCCGACCAGCTCGGCCACACCACGGCGTCTTGACCGCACTGGCCCGCCGGCCCGTCGACGTCGCCGCGTACGTCGACGGTGTCCTCGCGTCGTCGCGGATGTGGGTCGCGCGCGCCATCACGCTGGTCGAGTCGACCCGCGCCGACCACCGGGAGGCGGCCCAG
The DNA here is from genome assembly GCF_023242985.1 of Frankia sp. Mgl5. Lineage (NCBI taxonomy): Bacteria > Bacillati > Actinomycetota > Actinomycetes > Frankiales > Frankiaceae > Frankia > Frankia sp. Mgl5. The sequence continues at coordinate 11,679 of NZ_JALKFY010000609.1, forward strand.
CAGCTGCTGGTGGCCCTGCTCCCGCACGCGGGGAAGGCCCGCCGGGTCGGGATCACCGGCGTCCCCGGGGTCGGCAAGTCGACGTTCATCGACGCGCTCGGCACGACGCTCACCGCGGCCGGGCACCAGGTGGCGGTGCTCGCGGTCGACCCGTCGTCCACCCGCACGGGCGGGAGCATCCTCGGCGACAAGACCCGGATGGAGGCCCTGTCCGCCGACCCGGCCGCGTTCATCCGGCCCTCACCGACCGCGGGGACCCTCGGCGGCGTCGCCAAGGCCACCCGCGAGGCCATGGTCATCATGGAGGCCGCCGGGTACGACGTGGTGCTTGTCGAGACGGTCGGGGTCGGCCAGTCCGAGACCACGGTCGCCGACATGGTCGACACCTTCCTGTTCCTGACCCTGGCCCGGACGGGCGACCAGCTTCAGGGCATCAAGAAGGGCGTCCTGGAGCTGGCGGACGTCATCGCCGTCAACAAGGCGGACGGGCCGCACGAGCTCGACGCGCGCCGCGCCGCGCGTGAGCTGGCCGGGGCGATCCGGCTGTTACAGGGCGGCGCGCGGGAGTGGCAGACCCCGGTGCTGACCTGCAGCGCCGCGGAACGCACCGGCCTGGACACGGTCTGGGCGCAGGTCCTCAAACACCAGGACACCCTCGACGCCTCCGGCGAGCTCGCCACCCGCCGCCGCCGCCAGCAGGTCGACTGGATGTGGGCGATGGTGCACGATCGCCTGCTGTCCCGCCTGCACGACGACCCGCGGGTCGCGAACCTGATCGGCGGCCTGGAACGCCAGGTCGAGGACGGCGAGCTGACGCCGACGCTCGCCGCCGACGCGATCCTGCGGGCCTTCGAGCGATAGAGTACGGATCGTAAGGAAGTCGGCGGTCTGTGTCACGGGCTGATCCTTCTCATCGAAAGCGGTCATGGCGCATCGTCGAGATGGTCGCCCCTCTGCGTGTGGTCAGGTTGCACGTTAGGCGTTCCTACGCTGCGACCCGCGTACGCTCAGCGCGCAGCAGGACTGGTCGTGGAGGAGTCACACGGTATGGGCGACGGTTCCGGGGGCGTCAGCGACGATCCCGCGGTGAGTGGTAGGCGCGGACTTGACTTCCTCGTGGAACACGAGGGCAACGTCCCGCTTGACGTGGAGGCGGAGCAGGACGACGAGCCGCAGGACATAGATCGGCCTTGGAATCCGGAAAGCATCAGGGTCGGCACCAAGAGCTTCTCTCTGCGCAACATGCTGGATGCCATTGACGAAGGGTCGTTGGACCTTGCCCCGGATTTTCAGCGCCTGAAGGTCTGGAAGTCGGCGCAGAAATCCAGTCTGATCGAATCCGTCCTACTTCAGATCCCGCTCCCTGCCTTCTACTTCGCCGAGGATCGAGACGGTACCCTTCGAGTGGTGGACGGTGTGCAGCGACTTACAACCGTCTACGATTTTGTTCGCGGTGGTCCTGGCAGCGCTTTCGCCCTCGCTGGACTCGAGTACATCGATGACATCGTGGGGAAGCGGTTCGATGATCTACCGCTGCCGTGGCAGCGTCGCCTCTATAACACGCAGATCGTCGCGCACGTCATCGACCCATCGACTCCGCGACTCGTCATGTACGACATCTTCAAGAGAATCAACACCGGTGGAACTCCGCTGAATGCGCAGGAGATCCGCCACTGTATGAGCCTCGCGCGTAGCCGCGACTTCCTACGTTTTCTCACTGCGGCTCCGGAGTTCGGCCGGGCGACTGCGGGCGCTCTGGAATCGCAGCGACGGATGATCGATCGTGAGGTCGTCCTGCGTTTCTGCGCATTCTGGCTGTTCGGTCCAGAAAGATACGAAGCTCCCATGGATGCATTTCTCTGGGAGGTGACGGATGCTCTTGACAATCCAAAGCTCGTCACCGAGGAGAAGCTTCGTGAGATCGGGTCCGCATTTGTGACCGGTCTCCGGAACAGTATCGAGATCTTTGGGGAGAACGCTTTCCGAAAGTGGCCCGAAGGTGACGAGCGGCGCAACCCGTTCAACCGGGCGCTGTTCGAGTGCTGGACTGTGGAGCTGGCTCGACTCGGGACCTTGAGGTCCGAGTCGCAGCGGCTCGAAATCCGCGAAGACGCGCGTCGGGCCATGGCTGAGAACGAGGTCTACATCGCGGCGATCTCGACCTCGACGGGTGACCGGAGGCGTGTCAGGAACCGATTCGCCGTGACTCGCGAAATCATCGAGGAAGTCTGAAGTGCTCGAACAGCTGGGAATCGAGAACTTTAAGGCGTTCTCCCGTATGACGATCGACCTGCGGCCGCTGACGGTGCTGACCGGTCTTAACAGCGCAGGGAAGAGCACCATCATACAAGCGCTGCTGCTGGCCGACCTGGCAGAGAACGGCGACGGGCCGTCGGTCCCTTTGAACGGCCCGCACGGACTTGCGCTGGGAGAGGCCGCCGATGTCCTGCACTCGGGCGCGACCGATGAAATGATCACTGTGACGCGGCGGTCGGGTGATTCGGAGGCTCGGCTGGTACTCAGAGTTCCTGATGATCGGTCCGTACATCTGTTCCGGCAGGTTTTGGACGGGCCGCCGGACGGTCGTGTTCCACTCGACACCTACCTCTGCGCCGAACGGCTCGGCCCTCGTGATCTTCTTGACGTGACGGCCTCCGCGGAGGGCCGGCTTCGTGTGGGTCATCAGGGCCAGTTCGCGGCACACGTTCTCGCGCAGCACGAGCGTAACCCGGTGGCCGGCGTTCTCCTGCACCCGACGACACAGGATCGGGACGCGATCACCATCGGCGGGCAAGCCGGCCGCTGGCTGTCCGCGATGACCCGTCCCATCAGTGTGGAGGCGACGTGGCTTCCCAACACCAACGCGGCGATGGTGCGGTTTCGTGAGCCCGGTGACCTGCTGTCCTCCGCGTTGCGGCCCGCGAACGTGGGTTTCGGCATCTCTTATGCTCTGCCTGTGTGCGTCGCCGGACTCACCGCGCGCGCGGGCCATCTCTTCATCGTCGAGAACCCTGAGGCGCACCTACACCCGGCGGGTCAGTCAGAGATGGGTCGCTTTCTGGTCCGGCTCGCCGGGGCCGGCGTCCAGACCCTGGTTGAGACGCACAGCGACCACGTTGTGAACGGGATCCGACTCGCGCTGGCCGAAGGTGACATACTGTCGGCCGAAGACGCCGTCATCCACTATTTCGGTGCCGGTGCGAACTCTGTGATCGAGGTGCTGGGCGGGGGGCGGCTCTCTGACTGGCCGCCGGGTTTCTTCGATCAGGGAGAGATTGATCTCGCAAAGCTCGCCCGACTGCGCGGCGGACGATGAGATATTTCATCGACGAACAGTCCCTGTGCTCTCCCGGCGATCTCGCCTGGCGGCAGGTCGAGCGGGACCTCGAGGGGCTGGCTGAGATCCTCAGCGAGCTGCGCTCGATGGGTGAGCCGGTCGGGCTGCTCGCCGGGTGGCCTGGGCTGGAGATCCAGCCAGGTCATGACCTCGTGACGGTGCTCGCCTCGGCGGGATTCATCGACCGTGATGTCCGTGTTCGGTTGCTGCAAGCGTTCGACAAGTGCGTCGCGTGGGATGAGGATCCGGCTGTCGCGGTGGAGGGGGCCGTGTCGGTCGGCGGCGTCACATATGAAAGTCTTGGTGTGGGCAGGGCGCTGCAGCTTGCTGCGGAAGGCCGAGCGACAGCCGTGGTCGCGACGCCGTGGGCTGACCGGCACGGCTGGCTGCCGGTGGCTGCGGCCGGCGAGGTGGCCGTGGATCTCTGTTTCATCGTCGTGGATGCGGATCTCCGGCGATTCCTGCGATCGCTCTTCGCGCTGGACGACGTGGCCGAGGCCGATTTCTTCGGTCTTGCGGCCGAAGCCTTCCCGGCGTTGTGTTTTGCCGAGAAATTAGCCTTCCGGCGCTTCGCCGGCGGATATGTAAACCGTGACGCGGTAGTACGACACCTCGCCGCACTCAACGATCAGTTCGCTGATCTCTACGTCGAGTTCCATGGAAACTCGGCGCGGATAAGTGCTCGGCTGGGTGTGCCGGTAAGTATCGAAGGTAACACCAGGGCGTCGAAGAAACTGATGAGAGAACGCGATGCCGTCTACGACGGCCAGGACTTCCGCTGCGAGTGGCATTCGAAGATCGAGCCACATCGGAACAGGATTCATTTTCACCCGGGTGATGAGCGAACTCAAGGGCGGTTGCTCATCGGGATCTTCGTCGAGCATCTGAACACCTGAGGTGGGGGCCATCACCGTGCCGACCCGGTTGGAGCTTGAGCACCTGTGATGTCCGGGTTCGGCGACCCCCGCCGGTGCGGGCCTGTCGGGAGCGTTGGTCTGGGCCTGTGCGTGTTCCCCGAGTCTCATCGTCACTCGGGTGCGTCGGTTCGGCTCGTCGGCGCCGACGAACCGGGACGGCGCTATCGCCACCTGATACAGCGTGCTGCAACGGTGTCCGCTACCGGATAGAGCAACGTCGGTCTGTACGCCTACGATGTGCCGGTCGGCCTGTTCGTTGACTGTTAAACGACCCGTTCGCGCATCGACCGTGTCGGGTGGAGTTGAGAGCGGGTCGGGGGGGACCGCGCGGCGTGCATCGCCTGCCGTGACGGGCGGCGAACGAGCATACCCGGAGGACCAGTGGGCTACCAGCTTGGCATCGACGTCGGATCGGCCACCACAGTCGTCGCCGCCACGGACGGGGGCTGGCCCGCCGTGCTGACCCTGGGCGGCGCCCGAGCCGTGCCGTCCGTCCTGTACATGCCCCAGACGGGCGGTGTGCTGTTCGGGCGCTCGGCTGAGAGGCGGGCCCGCACCGATCCCGACCGGGCCGCCCGGGGGTTCCTGCGGCGGCTCGGCGAGCCCGGCCACCTGCTGGTCGGCGGCGCTGCTTACAGCCCGGACGGGCTGCTCGCCCGGCTGGTCGGCCACCTGGTCGGGCAGGTCGTCGCGGCCCGGGGGGAGGAGCCCGAGCAGATCGTCGTCGCGCATCCCGCCTCCTGGCCCGCGCACCGCCGCGAGGTGTTCGCCTCCGCCGTCAGCCACCTCTCGGACGTCTCGGCACCCGTCGCGACCTGCGCGGCCGCCGACGCGATCGGCACCCTGCTCGCCCGCCGCTCGGGGACCCGCACGGTCGACCTCGTCGGCGTCTACGACTTCGGCGCCGGGCACTTCGACGCGGCGGTGCTGTCGTTCAGCCCGTTCGGGTTCCAGCAGCTGGGCACATCGGTCGGGGCGAACCACGCCGGCGGGGCCGACTTCGACGAGCTGCTGGTCGAGCGGGTGCTGGCCGAGGCCGGCGCCAGCCGGGAGCGGCTCGACCGCTCCGATCCCGCGGTCACCGCGGCACTCGCCCGGCTGCGTGAGGAGTGCGCCCAGGCGAAGGAGTACCTCGCGGAGGAGGACGAGATCGAGGTCGCCCTCGCGCTCCCCGGCCTGCCCGCGACGTCGGTGGTGCTGCGCCGCGCGGATCTTGAGACCCTCGTCGCGCCGGTCGTCGACGACACGGTCCGGGCGTTCCGGCGGACCCTCCGAACGGGCGAGGCGACCCCCGAGGATCTCTCCTCCGTGCTCCTCTACGGCGGCGCGGCGCGGATGCCGATCGTCGCCGCCCAGATGCGGGCGGCGTTCCCGAGCGTCGGCCGGTGGGAGTACGGCTCGGACGACGACATCGCGACGGGCGCGGCGCTGATCGCCGCGCGGCTGGCCGCCCAGTCCTCCCGCGAGGAGGTCACCTCGGTCATCCGGCCGCCGGACAGCAGCCCGCCGATCCTCTCCGCGCCGCCGCTGAGCTCCGTCCCGCCCCTGCGCCCGGTCCCGCCGGTCGGGTCGGTCCCGCCGGTCGGGTCGGTGCCGCCCGGCGCCGTGGCGTCGACCGGCGGGCCGGCCGCCGGTGACGGCGACACGTCCAGCGGGCCGGTTCCCCCCGGCGGGGCGGTGTTCGGGGGAGCGGCCGCCGGCGTCAGCGCCTCCAGCCTGGGCTACACCTCATGGCCCGACCGGACGGGACAGCCGCCCGCCGCCGACCCCGACGCCACGGCGATCGGCCACCACGGCGGCTCGGCGGACGACACCCTGATCTCCCGCGGCGGCCACGGAACACCGCCACCCACCACGGCCCCGCCACCCACCGGGCCGACGTCCACAGGCGCGACGTCCACCGGGGAGCCGGCCGGCGCGGGGTACCAGGGCGGTTGGGGGAGCAGCCCGTACCCGTACGGCGACGCCGCGTACACCGTGGCGGCCGGCTCGTCGGCCGGCGGCGACCGCACCCAGGCGGTCGGCGCGCCCGGCGACCCCGGGACGACAGGAGCGCCTGCGGCCACCGGAGTCACCGGAGTCACCGGGATCGCTGGGACCGCCGGCGGCGGTGATCCTCAGTCGGCCGGGCCGACACCGTCCCAGGCCGGAACGTTCGGCGGGAGCTCCGCCGGCACCCGGGCCGTCCCGCGCGGCGGGCTGTTCGGCGGCTGGTCCCGCGCGACGATCGCCGCGGCCGTGGCCGCGATCGTCTTCGTCGCCGCCGGCACCACCCTGGGCATCGTGCTGACCGGAGGCGGCGACGACACGCCGTCCAACGGCATCGTGCCGATCGCCGCGCCCGCCGCCACGCTGCAGCCGCCCGCGGCGACGACCGCGCCGCCCGCGGCCCCGACACCCGGACCCAACACGGTGCTCGTCGCGGGCTCCAGCGAGGTCGCGCCGATCACCGAGACCGCCTACGCCGGGTTCCGCAAGGTTCAGCAGAACGTGACCGTGAACGTCGAGGCGTCGACGACGGAGGACGGCTTCGCCAAGCTCTGCGCGGGTGGCGCCGACATCGCCGGCGCGTCCTTCGAGTTCGACCCGTCCTTCTCGAAGGACCCCGGCTGCGCCGACCAGATCGTCGGGTTCGAGGTCGCGCACCACACACTGCCGATCGTGGTGAACCCGCAGAACACCTGGGCGCGCTGCATGACCCTCGACCAGGTGCGCAAGGTCTGGGACGCCGGCTCGACGATCAACCGGTGGAACCAGATCGACCCGTCCTTCCCGGACGAGCCGATCACGTTCGTGGGGCCGACCCGGAACACCGTCCAGGCGCAGGTGTTCAACTCGACGGTGAACGACTCCAGCTCCCGGTCCCGGCAGTACCAGGAGACCGACCTGAGCGGGGTCGCGAACGACGTCGCCGGTGACCGGTTGGCCATGGGCTTCCTGGACTTCCCGACGTTCGAGACCTTCGGGCCCCGACTGAGGGGCCTGGAGATCGACAACGGCGAGGGATGTGTCGAGCCGAACGCGGTGACGGCCGGAACGGGCTTCTACCTCCCGCTGTGCAAGCCGGTGTTCGTCTACGCCCGTAAGGACTCGCTGCAGAAGCCCGCGACCGCCGCGTTCATGCGCTACTACATGGAGAACGGCGAGGAGATCGCCTTCGACGCGCACTACGTCCCGCGGACCAAGAGCACGATCGACGAGAACGTGGCCCGCGTCGACGAGCTGACAAAGGGAGTACCACCCGTCACGGCCTGACCCGTGCGTCCACGGCGCCGCGGTTCCGCGGAACCGCGGCGCCGTCAGTCACACAGTTCCGCCGGCTCGCCGCGAAGGGCGTCCGCCGCAGGCACGCGATGCCCGCGGTGGACGCCCTTCGCGGTTTCCGTCGGGCTGCGGTGCCTGTCGGGCTGTCGTTCCTACCGGGATGTCGTTCCCGCCGGGTAGCCCGCGGCGGACGGACATCGGGCGGCGGCGATCAGCCCGTGGTGGAGATCAGGCGACGGTGGAGATCAGGCGGTGCACGGGTCCCGGAACGGGAGCTCGCTGATCCGCTGCTCCCATTCGGCCCGGCTGATGCGGGCGTCCGGGTCTGCGCAGGCGATCGTCGTGAGCTTCGCGGCGTCCGTCGACCACACCGCGACCTGCCCGGACTCGGTGCTCAGCGCGAGGCGGTCGTCCGCGGCGTCCGTCGCCAGGGCGAGGACCGAGCTCTTCAGATTGCCCACCTGGACCATCGGCGCCGCACTCGAGGTGTCCCAGTAGGCGACGACGCCCGCCTGGTCACCGCTGACGGGCTGGCCGCCGGCACCGAACACGACGGCGTTGACCGGGGCGGTGTGACCGTGCAGCTCACTGGTGAGACGGGCGGCCATCGGGTCGCGCACATCCCAGACGCGCACGGTGCGATCGTCGCCACCGGTGATCATCCGGTGGCCATCCGCGCCGAAGGCGACGGCGTTCACGGCGCCGACCGCTCCGGACGCCACCCCCGCCTGGACCGGTTTGCGCGGGTCCGCGATATTCCACAGCTGGACGTCACCACCGATCCCCGCGGTGGCCAGCAGCTTCCCGTCCGGGGTCAGGGCCATGTCCGTGATCACCGCGGCGGTGCGCTGGAGGCGCAGCATCGCGGGGGCGGCCGGGTTCGCGACGTTCCACAGGCCGAACGTGCCGTCCTCGGCGGCCGCGGCCAGCAGCGATCCGTCCGCGGACAACGCCACCTGCACGGGACGGGACAGGCCGTCCAGCTGGGCGACCTGCTGGGGGTTCGCCGGATCGGTGACATTCCACAGCCGGGCCGCGCTCTGCGTTCCGCCGGTCGCGATCCGCGTGCCGTCGCCGGTGAACGCGATGCCCTCGGACGGGTCGTCCGAGCGGCGTTCGCTGATCAGCGCCGGTTCGCCGCCGTCGGTCAGCCGGAACAGCCGCAGCGCGCCGTCCGCGCTGGTGGCGGCGAGGACGGTACCGGCGGGGTTGATGGCGACATCCCGGTAGGGGACGGCCGAGGCCGGCGTGCGCACCGCGGACGCGCCGGCGAACGAGGCGACCATGGCGTCCTCGGCGGCCTGGACGGGTGCGATCCGGTAGGCGGCGAGGCTCAGTCGAGCCGCGAGCGCCGGGTCCTGCGCGCGGCTGGCCGCGGCGGTCGCGGCGAGGTGCGCCGCGATGGCCTCGCGGTCCGCGCTCGACCCGTCGTCACCGCCGCCACCGAGGGTAACGATCGGTACGACGACGGCGGCGACGAGTAGCGCCGCGAACCCGGCGAGGACCATGGTGCGGCGCCTGGACCCGTGGCCGGACTCCGCGCCCTGCGACGGATCGGCACCCGCTCCTTCGTCGGAGCCGGCCGGGGCCGGGGCACCCGGCGCCGGTGACACCGGCCCGGACGACTCGGCTGGTCGCGCGAGCGGCCCCGCGGGCACCGGCCCCGACCACCCCGGCCCGCCGGTGCCCTGGCCGCCGGCCGGTTGGCCGCCCTGGCCTTGGGGCGCGGGTGACAGCGGGTATGGAGGCGGCTGGGAGATCGGTCCCGACGGTGTGCGGGGCTGGGCGGAGCCCGGTGAGGAGACGCCGGGAAACGACGACGCCGGCGGCGGGGTGCCCAGCGCGGGCCCGGCACCGGCCCGCGGCGCGTGTGTCAGCGGCCCGTGCGCCGCCGCCGCGGTTCCGCTCCCGCCACGGCCTCCGACAGCGCTCCCGCCTCCGCCAGCACCTGCTCCGCCAGCACCTGCTCCAGGTGTTCCGCCTGCTCCGGACACGTCGCCTGGTCCGACCGGCCCGCTCGCGGCCGCTCCGGCGGCTGCGCCGGCGGCGGTTCCCGAGGCTGTCCCCGCGCGGTCTCGGCGCCCGCCGCGGGACCAGCGGCGGCCGCGGGGCGCCCCGGCCGTGCCCGCCGTGCCTTCGGCGCCGCCCGGCGGCCCGGGTGCCGCGCTCCGGTCGGGGATAGCCACCCCGCCCATCAGCGACGCGCGCAGCTCCTCGGCGCTCGGCCGGGTGGTCGGGTCCTTACGCATGGCGAGCTCGACGAGCTCGCGCAGCTCGCCCGTCACGCCGTCGAGCTGCGGCTGCTCGTTGATGATGCGGTAGAGGACGGCCTCCATCCGGCCGTGCCCGAACGGCGGGTGCCCGGTCGCCGCGAAGATCATGATTGATCCCCAGGCGAAGATGTCGACCGCGGCGGTGATCGGCAGGTCGAGGATCTGCTCCGGCGACATGTAGCCGGGCGTGCCGATCGCCTGCTTCACGTTGCGGGACAGGTCGCTGACCGTGTCGTACTCACGCGCCAGCCCGAAGTCGATCACCTTCGGGCCGACCGGGGAGAGCAGCACGTTCGCCGGGGTGAGGTCGCGGTGCACGATGCCGGCGGCGTGGATGGCCGACAGCGCGGTGGCGACGCTGACCGCGAGCTGTTCGAGATCGGCCGGCCGCATCGGGCCGCGCGCGGCCACGTGGCGGGAGAGCGTCGGGCCCTCGACGAACTCCGTGACCAGGTACGGCTGCGGCCCGTTCGGGTCGGCGTCGAGTACGGCCGCGGTGGTGAAGCGGCGGACCCGGCGGGCGCTCTCGGCCTCTCGGGCGAAGCGGGCGCGAAACTCCGGCCGGGAGGCCAGCTCGGGGCGGATCACCTTGATCGCGACGGCGGTGCCGTCCGGCGCCTGCCCGAGGAAGACGGCGCCCATCCCGCCCTGGCCGAGCCGGCCCACCACCCGGTAGGCGCCGAGCTGTACCGGGTCCTCGGTCCGCAACGGGCGCGCGGTGTTCCCGGACACCGGTGGTGGCGTAGCTCCGGTCACGCGGCCCCACTCCTGCGGTTGTCACGGCAGCCGCGGGCTGCCGAGGTCGACGACCCGGCGCGGGCAGGCCCGGCGCCACCGCCCGGCGCGCCGTGCGACGGACTCGAGCGCCGCCCCCACCCGGTCGGCCAGTGCGCCGCCCGCCGATCTCCCGACCTACGAGCCACACCGATGATCGTTCCGTGCTGCCGGCCGCCTGAACGACATCCGCACACGATCACTCGGCGGCGGTCAGCCAGCGGCGGTCACTCGGTAACGATCATCCGTGCACACCGCACCAAGCTGATCCTACGGCACGCCGGTTAGCGAGATCCCAGGTCTGGCAGGCCTGTTCGTTGCTCGTGGTGAACCCGGCGGAGCCGCCGGGTCCGGCAGCTCTCGTCGCTCGGACCCGGCCGAACCGGTCGGATCGGTGCCTGACGGCGGATACCGTGCATCCCGGCCGTCCACCGGCGCGTTCTTTCGCGCGACCGTTGGCCGGTTCGCCCCGATGGTGTCGATCTGGGAGGTCACGTGCTCCGCCGCGCAGCGAAATTCGAGGTCACACTCACCCCGACGTCGGAGACGCTGCTGGCGCCGGTGGCCGACGAGCCGCGGCGGTGGCTGCTCGGCCGGGCGCTGGACGACTTCGTCGCCGACGTCGGCGCGCTCGACGAGGTCGCGCCGCGCATGGTCCCGGGTGTGACCCGTCCGAAGATCGACACTGCTGTCGACGAGGCCACGCCGACCGTCGCCGACGGCACCCTGCTCGTTTCCGGCCAGGAGGTGATGCAGACCTGGGAACGCCCGCTGATGCTGGCGCTCGCGCGCGCGGCCACCCGTCCCGGCGGCTCGGTGTGCGAGGTCGGCTTCGGCCTCGGTATCTCGGCGGGCTTCATCCAGGAGCTGCGGCCGGCGACCCACACGATCATCGAGGCGAACGCGGACGTCGCCACCACGGCGCGCGCCTGGGCCGGAGCCGACGGGCGGCAGGGGGTCGAGATCGTGCCGGGGCGCTGGCAGGACGCCCTGCCGGGGCTGGGCCGGTTCGACGGCATCCTGTTCGACACCTATCCGCTGGACGAGCGCGAGGTGGACGACTATGTGGTGCGTGACGCGACGTTCGCCGAGCACTTCTTCCCGCACGCCGCCGCGCACCTGACGGACGACGGGTCGTTCACCTACTACTCGAACGAGATCGACTCCCTCTCCCGCCGCCACCAGCGCGCGCTGCTGAAGCACTTCGAGACGTTCTCGGTCCGGGTCGTCGACGGCCTGCGTCCGCCGGCGGACTGCAGCTACTGGTGGGCCCCGTCGATGGCGGTGATCGTCGCCTCCGGTCCGCGCCGCTGACCGGGCGCCGCTGTCCGTCCGACAACAGTCCGTGTACGCGCCATTCGGTGGGCGGGCGGGTCGATCTGGTTGCGGTTACTGGGCCTGGCTGCCGTGATGTTGTACGGTTTGCCGAGTCGGTTTGCCCCTAGCCGTACCTAGTGTCCTGGTCTATCCCTTTTCCAGGTGTGCCGGCTTCACGGTGTGCCGGAGTCGTCTTCGGGCCGGGACCGGCCCAGGAGGTTCCGCCCGCCCGCGCCTCGCCCGCACCTGTCGCGGCACCCGGACATCAGGAGAGACCGATGACGACCCGACCGACTCCCGCCGCGCACGAGCGAGAGGCCGGCCGGGTCGGCCGGATCGGCCCGCCGCGGCGGGCCCAGCGGGCGCGCCGGCTCCGTCCGTTGCGGCGGATCGCCGCCGTCGTCGCCGGGCTGGGCATGGCCGGGTCGATCCTGCTCACCGGGTGCTCCGCCGACGGCACCGACAGGACGGCCGGGGCCCGCGCCTCGTGCGCGCCAACGCCGGGCGTCACCCCCGACGAGGTCCGCTTCGGAGCCCTTTACCCGGACACCGGCTCGGGTTCGCCGCTGTCCCGCGCGTTCCGGGCCGGCATCGACGCCAGGCTCGGGGTCGTCAACGGTACCGGCGGCATCCAGGGGCGGCAGGTGCGGTACGACTGGCGCGACGACGAATCGACGTCCGACGGCGCACTACGCGGCGCCCGCCTGCTCGTCGACCGTGACCAGGTCTTCGCGATCGTCGGCACCAGCGGCATCGCGACCGAGGCGGTGAGCTACCTCGCCGAGCGCGGCGTGCCGACCATCGGCCAGGATCTGACCGCCAGCGGCGACAACGCCTTCGGCTACTCCAACGTTCTCGGCGGCCAGCTCGGGAACTCGGTCTTCGGAGTGTTCGCCCGTGCGCACGGCGCCACCCGGGCCGTCCTGCTGCGGACCGAGCAGATCCCCGCCTCGGGGCAGATCGACGAGCGGATCGCCCACAGCCTGCGCGCAGGCTCGGTCGAGGTCGTCGACACCGTCGACTGGACGCCGACCGGCTTCGACCTGAACGCCGTCGCGGCCCGGGTCCGCGCGGCCAACGCCGACATGATCACCGGAGTGGTGCCCCCGCAGGCGCTCGCGGACGTCGCGACCGCCGCCCGGCAGGCCGGGGCGACCATCAAGGTCGTGATGGTGCCGATCGGGTACGACCCCGGCCTGCTCGATCGCCGTCCACAGGGCCTGGCCGGCAGCTTCTTCCTCGTCGACTTCGTGCCCTTCGAGGCGGGGACCCCGGCGCACGAGCGCTACCTCGACGGGATGTCCCGCTACGCCCCCCAGATCGAGCGCCGGGAGCAGACCACCGGTCTGGTCGGCTGGATGACCGCCGACCTCTTCCTCCGGGGCCTCGTCGAGGCCGGTCCGTGCCCCACCCGCGCGGGCTACATCGCCGCGCTGCGCAAGGTGGCGGACTACGACGCGGACGGGCTGCTGCCCAGGCCGGTGGACCTCGCGGTGAAGTCCGCGCCCACCGCCTGCGTGAGCGTGGTCCGAGTGTCCCCGGCCGCGGACGCTTTCCAGGTCCAGATGCCCATGGCCCTCTGCGGCGAGGCGCTGAGCTGACGGCCGCGCTGACGCCCGCCCGCCCGCGTCCGTCCGTCAGCTCAGCTGCCCGGCACCCGGCACCCGGCGACGGGTGGGCGCTGAGCCGGCCCAGCGCCCACCCGGCACGCCCCCCGCCGGTTTCAGGCGCGCTGACGGGTCGCCTCGTCGCGGATCTCGCCCACCAGCTCCTCGAGGATGTCCTCCAGCGCCACCAGGCCGAGGATCCGGCCCTCGCCGTCGGAGAGCCGGGCCAGGTGCGATCCCGAGTGCTGCATGGTGGCCAGCGCCGTGCGCAGGCTGTCGTCCGCCCCGACGCGGACCAGCGGCCGGATCCACTTGGCCGCCACCGGGGCCGAACGTCGGTCCTCGCGGTTCTCCAGGACGTCCTTGAGGTGCAGGTAGCCGACGAGGTCACCGTCGTCCCCGCGGACCGGGAACCGGGTGAAGCCCGTGTCGGCCGCGAGCCGCTCGACCTCGCGGGGCGTGATGGACGGCGGCACGGTGACCAGGCTGTCGGGGCGGAGCAGGACGCTGCGCGCGGTGCGCTCGTCGAACGACAGCGCGCCGGTCAGCAGGTCGTGCTCGTCCTCCGCCAGCAGGCCCTCGCGGTGTGATTCCTCGATGAGCCCGGCCACCTCGTCGCGCGTGTAGACGTTGGTCACCTCATCCTTGGGCTCGACCCGCGCCGCCCGCAGGGAGAGGTTCGCGATCCGGTTGAGGATCGAGATCACCGGCTTCACCACCCGGACGACCGCGACCAGCGGCGGGGCCATCAGCAGGACCGCCCGGTCCGGCATGGCCAGCGCGATGTTCTTCGGGACCATCTCGCCGATCACCACGTGCAGGTAGGTGACGGCCGTGAGCGCGATCGCGAACGCCACCGGATGGCGCAGCGACAGCGGCAGGCCCACGGCCTCGAACGGCCCCTCCAACAGGTGGGCGATGGCCGGCTCGCTCAGCGCGCCCAGACCGAGCGTGCAGACCGTGATGCCGAGCTGGGCTCCGGCCAGCATCAGCGACACGTTCTCCATCGCCTTCAGGGTCACCTTCGCCGCCCGGGAACCGGCGAGCGCCATCGGCTCGATGGTGTCCCGGCGGGCGGAGATGATCGCGAACTCGGCCCCGACGAAGAAGGCGTTGCCGGCGAGCAGCAGCACGGTTACGGCCAGCGCGAGAACGTCGTTCATCGCTCGGACTCCCTGACCCCGGCTGAGACCGACCGCGTGCGCCCGCGCCGGCCCGCGTCGTCAGCGCGGTCCCGGCCGCTGGCCCGTCCCGGCCCGGTGCCCGGCGGCTTCGTGCCCGCCGGCGGTGCTGTGCCCACCGCTGGCGCTGTGCCCGCCGGCGGGGCTGTGTCTGCCTGCGCCGCGCCCGTCGGTGCCGCGTCCGCCGGCGCTGTGTCCGCTGGCGCTGCGGTCGGTGGATTCTCGTCGGTGGCCTTCGTGTCCGCCGGGGTCGCGGGTGGCGGAGTCGTGGCTGGCGCCTCGCCCGAGGGCTGCTCCGCGATGTCGGCCCGCGCCGGGTTCGTCGCGGCGTCGCCCCGCGGGTCGAGCCGGATGCGGTCGACGCGGCGGCCGTCCATCCGCTCGACCTCGTAGCGGATGCCGTCCAGGACGATCGTGTCGCCGGTGCCGGGGATGCGCCCGAGGGTGCGCGACATCAGGCCGCCCAGCGTCTGGTAGGCGTCGTCAGCCGGGATCGGCAGGCCGGTGACCTCACTGGCCTCCTCCGGCCGCAGCAGGCCCGAGACGAGCCAGCTGCCGTCCCGGCGGCGCAGCGCCCGGGGGCTGACCCGGTCGTGCTCGTCGACGACGTCACCGACGATCTCCTCGATGAGGTCCTCCGCCGTCACCAGGCCGTCGACCCCGCCGAACTCGTCGACGACGATCGCCATCTGCAGGCCGCCCGAGCGCAGCGTCTCCAACAGCGGCTCGAGGGGCATCGAGGACGGCACCGTCGCCGCGGGGATCATCACGGAGCGTACCTGTACCGTGTCGCGCCGCTCCTCCGGCACGCTCACCGCGTGCTTGACGTGGATCAGGCCGACGACGTCGTCGCTGCCGTCGCCGATGACGGGGAACCGGGCGTGCCCGGTACGCCGGACGGCGCTGATCACCTCGGCGACGGGGGCGTCCGCGTCGATCGACTGCATGCGCATCCGGGGAGTCATCACGTCCTCGGCGACCCGGTCGCCGAAGGTCAGCGAGCGCTGCATGAGCGTCGCCGTCTCCCGCGGCAGCGTTCCGTGCTCGGCCGACCGGCCGAGCAGCGAGAACAGCTCCTGCGGGGAACGTGCCGACGCCAGTTCCTCCTGGGGTTCGACGTTGACCCGCCGCAGCAGCGCGTTCGCGGTGTTGTTCAGCGAGTGGATCACCGGGCTGGTCACCTGGGTGAACAGCCGTTGCGGACGCTGGACGGCGCGCGCCGTCCCCAGCGGCCTGGCGATGGCCAGGTTCTTGGGGACGAGCTCGCCGTACAACATCGTGAACGCGGTCGCGAGCACGAGTGCCAGGGCCACGGAGAGACCGCGTGCCAGGCCCTCGGAGGCACCCAGACTCGTGACGGGACCTTCAAGTAGGTCCGCGATGGCGGGCTCGGCGAGGAAGCCGATCGCCAGGTTGGTGATGGTGATGCCCAGCTGTGCGCCGGAGAGCTGGGTGGAGAGGCTTCGCAGTGCGGTGAGGACGCCCGCCGAGCGGCTGTCGCCGTCCGCCGCGGAGCGCTCGACCGTGGGCCGGTCCACCGTCACGAACGCGAACTCGGCCGCGACGAAGATGCCACATGCGATGACTAGCGCAAAGCTGAGGAGCAGGAGGAGCGCCTCTGTCACCGATCGACCCCCGCGGGCGCTTCCCTACGCGTGGGTCGGCCGGAACTACATCCGGCGTCGTCGGAGCTTTTCATGATCCCTTCCGTCGAGTAAGGCGGCCGCCGGTCTTCGGCGGCCGCCCTGCGGACCTGCCTACCCCCGTCGAGCTGGTTCAACGCGCGCCGGAAGCGGACCGTTTCACCATGGCCTGTGGGATGTGCGTCGGTCCAGGGGCTACGCCGTGGTACGGCGTCGGGCGGGCGGGCGGGCCGTCCGGTGACGGCCGCCCGTCCGTCGCGACCGGGCCCGCCTTCGGGGGCCGCGAAGCCCGGTTCGGACGGTTCCGCCCCGGCGCGGCGCGGCCGGGACCCCACCGGACGGGTGTGGCGCGGCCTCCGGCGGGGAACATGATCGGAACGCGGCGGCATGCCGGTGCGGAGCCCACAGATCGGGGGATCCGGGAGGGCGTCATGCGTCTTTCTTCATCCACCCACGGCCGTTTGGCGATGTGCCGGGCGGGGATCACCCCTCGACGGCTCCGGGCGGTTCTCCCGGCCCGGCCCACCGGATTTCCCGAGGCGACGGAATTCGCCGCGACCGGCGGATTCTCCGAGACCGGGGGATTTGCTGAGACGGCCGGATTCGCCGCGGTGTCGGAATACGGGCCGGAAAAGGAATGCTCCGTGTCGGATCGGCCTGTCCGCGCCGCGATGTCGTCGAGACTGGCCGAATGTCGTCGGGTCACTTCCGGGTGCGCGGTCACCGGTGTGCTCGTCACCGGGCTCGCGGTCGGCCTCGCCGTCGGGCTCGGCGCTCCTGCCTCGGCGCTGGCCGTGGCTGCGGCCCGCCCGGCCGAAGCCGTGCCGGCCGACACCGGGCCCGCCGATGCCGGGCCCGCCGATGCCGGGCCGATCGAGGCCTGTTCACCGGGGGATCTGCTCGCGGAGCTGACCGGCGCGCAGGGCGGCGCGGGCCAGGTGCACGCGGACCTCGTGCTGGCCAACCAGGGCAACGGGGCGTGCGCCCTCGCCGGGTATCCGGCGGTCTTCCAGGTGGATGCGGCCGGCGCCGCCGTGGGGGCGCCGGCGGTGGCCGACGGGCCGCGTGGCCCGTCAGTGATCCTTTGGCCAGGGCAGCGGGTCGCCGCGGGCCTCAGCGGGACCAGCGTGGGTCTCGTGGCGGGCCGGTCGGCCGGGGCGGAGGCCGCCGGTATGTCGGTCATCCCGCCTGGCGGGGACGGTGTGCTCAAGGTCGCCGGGTTCACCGAGGCCGGCGGGTTCTCCGCGGGGGAGTGGGCCGCACTGCGCGTCACAGCGCTCCGGCCGTTCCCCGGCGACCCGTTCCCTGACAACCCGATCCCCGACCACACGCTCACCGGGGCTCACCCGTCCACCTGACGTCGTGCCCGGCCACCGGTCCAGCCTGCGATCGGGTGCGCGTGGGTGCGGCGACGGCGACGTCCGCGGGGTCACCACTCTGCTCGTGGCGACCCCGCGGACCTCCCACCGCCCCGGGTCGAACGTCCGCGGAGCCGCGGGCGGCCTCGCACCGCCCGGACTCCCGGAATCACCGCGGGGTCAGGCCGAAGGTGTAGAAGATGGACAGCGGCCAGGCGAGCGTCGCCACCGCCGCGGTGAAGAAATGACGCAGCGTCGCGCCGTCCCAGTCGGTTACGTCCCAGTAGTCCTGGCTGATGGTGATGATGAGGCCGATGGCCAGGTAGACGAGAAATCCGAGACTCACGCTGCTGTAGGCACGGGTGCGGACCCGGGTTGCCATCGGGGGCTCCTTCTTCGGTGGGGCTGGTTGTCCGTTGCGCTGGCGAATACCCGGTCGCGTCCGCTCTAATCCTCATGTCCCGGTTGACGTCACCTGGGGCTGTTCCGTCGCGCATTCGCGTGATGGGCGGTTCCGGGTGAGCCGGGTCGCACGTCCGGCCTGTGCGTTCAGGTGTAGGCGTCGAGTGCCAGGGAGACGGCGAGTCCGGTCGCGGCCGCGGCGACGATCCAGCGCATCAGCGGCGCCGGCAGGACCCGGACGATCCGGGGCCCGATCGCTCCGCCGGCCAGCAGCCCGGCGGCCAGCGGCACGGCGGCTCCCCACACGACCGATCCGAGCACGGCGAAGAGGACGGCGGCCACCGCGTTCGAGAAGCCTGACGCGACGTTCTTCACAGCGTTGACCCGGGCGAGCGACTCCGGGATCGCGATCGCCATGATCGCCAGCAGCGCGACGCCCGCGCCCGCGCCGAAGTAACCGGTGTAGACCGCGACACCGAACACGGCGAGCAGCATTGCCGGGCGCTCGCCCCGGGCCGGGCCGCCGGCACCGCCATCCACGCCGGCACCCCCGGCCGTGCCGGCACCGCCGCCGGCCGCGCTCACAACGCGCGGCGAGAGCAGGAGGAGCACGGCCGCGCCGAGGATCAGCCAGGGCACGACGAGCTCGAAGGCCCGCGCGGGGGTGGTCAGCAGCAGGATCGCCCCGGCAGCCCCGCCGGCCAACGTCGCCGCGCCGTAGCGGGCGACCCGCCGCGCCTGCCCGGCGAGCTCGGGACGTGAACCCGCGGCCGCGCCCAGCGCGACGCAGATGAGCGCGGCCGAGTTCGTCATGTTCGCGGCCTGCGGCTCGAGTCCCACCGCGAGCAGCGCCGGATAGGAGACGAGCGACGCCAGGCCCGCCACCGTGCTGGTGATCCCGGCGAGGACACCGGCCCCGAGCAACAGCGCGACGTCGGCCCCGGTCAGCGTGGCACCACACCCACGGTCTGCAGCGCGATGCCGACATAGCGGGTGGCGATCTGCGTGGGGGACAGCTCGCCGGCCGGGTTGTACCAGCCGGCGATGGCCTGGCACATCCCCAGCAGGGCGCGGGCGGTGTCCCGGGGGCTGTCGACCGTCATCTGACCGGTCGCCTTCCCGTCCGCGAGGATCTCGACGAGCAGGCTCTCGAGCTTCTTGCGCAGCGTCGCGTACCGGCGGCGGTTCACCGGCTCCAGGTAGCGCAGCTCGGTGTCCAGGTAGGCGAGGGCGAACCGGTTCGACATGAACAGGACGACGGCCTCGATGAGCCGCGCGAACCTGGGCACCGGCCCGTCGTCGACCTCGGCGACGGCCGCGCCGGCCCGCTCGTTGACCTCGGTGACGGTGATCTCGAGCAGCGCGACGAGGATGCCCTGCTTGTTCGCGTAGTGGTAGTACAGCGCCGGGACGGTCACCCCGGCGCGGCGGGCGATGTCGCGCACGGTGGTCCCGTGATAGCCGTGCTCATAGAAGGCGGCCAGCGCGCCGGCGAGGATGGGGTGCAGGTCCGGCGGGTCGTAACTGCGCCAGTCCACCGGCGATCCGCCGGCATGCTCGCGCCCCGGCGGGACCAGCTTGCGGGTACTTCCGCGGGCCGGCGCGGCCAGCACGGCCTCGGCGAGCTCGGGACGCGCCCCCGCGCCCCGCCCCCCGGCTGCGTCCGGCCCGGCCCGGTTCAGCCCGCTGACGGTGGCTTCGCCCATTCGTCCAGGATCGCTGCCGGGTCGCCGACGACCGCGCGGCCCGGTAGCGCGGTGGCGCTGCGCGAGAAGCGCGGCGCGGGTGCCGCCTGGGCCATCCCGTCGGTGTGCACGACGGCGCCGCGGTCGGCCATGTGCGGGTGGTCCTGCACCTCGGCGAAGCTCAGCACCGGCGTGACGCAGGCGTCGGTGTCCGCGAAGATCTCCGTCCACTCGTCGCGGGTGCGGGCGGCGAAGGCCTTGGTGAAGGCGTCCCGCAGCACCGGCCACCCGGTCGGGTCGAACTGGTCGGGCAGGCCCGCGTCGGCGAGACCGAGCACCTCCAGCAGCCGGGCGTAGAACTGCGGCTCCAGCGGCCCGACGGCCACGAAACGGCCGTCGGCGCAGGTGTAGGTGTCGTAGAACGGCCGGCTGCCGTCGAGCAGGTTCACCCCGCGCTCATCGGACCAGTCCCCGAACCCGTGCCAGTCGCCCATGCCACGCCAGGCCCACATCATCTGCACCAGGACGTTGGTGCCGTCCACGATCGCCGCGTCGATCACCTGGCCCTCGCCGGACCGCTCGCGTTCCAGCAGCGCGGAGAGGATTCCCACCAGCAGGAACATCGAGCCGCCGCCGTAGTCCCCGACGAGGTTCAGCGGCACCGGCGGGCGCTGCCCGGCCTCGCCCATGGCATGCAGCGCACCGGTCAGCGAGATGTAGTTGATGTCGTGACCGGCGCGGTTGGCCAGCGGGCCGGTCTGCCCCCACCCGGTCATCCGCGCGTAGACCAGGCGGGGGTTGCGGGCCTGGCAGTCCGCCGGGCCGAGGCCGAGCCGCTCGGTCACGCCCGGTCGGTAGCCCTCGATGAGCACGTCGGCCCGCTCGACCAGGCCCAGCACCTGCTCCCGCCCGTCGGCGGAGCGCAGGTCCACCCGGACGATGCGCCGGCCGCGCAGCTGGAGGTCGTCGGGCCCGTCGTCCAGCTCGGGACGTTGGATCCGCACGACGTCCGCGCCGAGGTCGGCGAGGATCATCGCGCCGTGCGGGCCGGGGCCGATGCCGGCGAGCTCGACGACCCGCAATCCGCTCAGCGGACCGGTCACGCTTCCTCCAGAGATGCCTGCGGAGATGCCTGCTGCGGGACGGCTGACGCCGACGCCAGTGTCAGCGTTGTCAGAGGCGTTCGATGATGGTGGCGTTGGCCATGCCGCCACCCTCACACATGGTCTGCAGGCCGTAGCGCCCGCCGGTGGCCTCCAGGTAGTTGACCATCGTCGCCATCAGACGGACGCCCGAGCCGCCCAGCGGGTGGCCCAGCGCGATCGCACCACCGCGCGGGTTGAGCCTGGCCGGGTCGGCGTCGAACTCCTTCGCCCAGAACAGCGGGACGGACGCGAACGCCTCGTTGACCTCGTAGGCGTCGATGTCGTCGATCCGCAGGCCGGACCGGGCGAGGATCTTGCGGGTGGCCGGGGCCGGGCCGGTCAGCATGATCAGCGGCTCGCTGCCGGCGAGGGCGAAGGCGTGGAAGCGGGCCCGCGGGCGCAGCCCGAGCTCGACGGCCTTCGACTCGCTCATGATCAGAGCGGCGGACGCGCCGTCGGTCAGCGGGGAGGAGT
Source organism: Frankia sp. Mgl5 (assembly GCF_023242985.1). Taxonomy (NCBI): domain Bacteria; kingdom Bacillati; phylum Actinomycetota; class Actinomycetes; order Frankiales; family Frankiaceae; genus Frankia; species Frankia sp. Mgl5. Next base: position 33,056 of record NZ_JALKFY010000609.1, read on the forward strand.
TGCCCGGGGTGATGTGCCAGCCGATCTCCGGGAACCGCTGCGCGAACTGCTCGGTGTAGAAGGACGGCTTGAGGGCCGCGAGACCCTCGGCCGTGGTGGTCGGCCGGACGGTCTGGTCGACGGTGTGCGTGAACGTGCTGCCGTCCGGCGCGAGCGCCTCGACGGGGACGATCTCGTTGTCGAAGCCGCCGGCCTCGGCCGTCGCCGCGGCCCGCTGGTGCGACAGCGCGGAGAACTCGTCGAGCTCCTCACGGGTCAGCTTCCAGCGGGCGGCGATCAGCTCGGCGCCGATGCCCTGGTTGGCCAGGCCCTCGGGGTAACGGGCGATCATGCCCGGCCCGCGCGGGTCCTTCCCCGCCGCCGCGAAGCGCATCGGGATCCGGCTCATCGACTCGACGCCGCAGGCCACCACGACGTCGTAGGCACCGGCCATCACGCCCTGCGCGGCGAAGTGCAGCGCCTGCTGGCTGGAGCCGCACTGCCGGTCGACGGTGGTCGCCGGCACCGACTCGGGGTAGCCGGCGGAGAGCACCGCACTGCGGCCGATGTTCGCCGACTGCTCACCGGCCTGGCCGACGCACCCGGCGATGACGTCGTCGATGAGCGCCGGGTCGAAGTCGTTCCGGCTGGTCAGCGCCTTCAGTGTCGTGGCGAGAAGCTCCACGGGGTGGGTCTCGGACAGCGCGCCGCCCGGCTTGCCCCGCCCTGAGGGGGTGCGCACGACGTCGACGATGACTGCGTTCTCCATGGGACTCCCTCACCGGCCGCCGGCACGATGCTTCTCTAGCGCTCGCTCAGTGGGACTTCTCGGACGTTACGAGCGCCCCGTCTCCAGGGTCAAGGAGTACGCCGGCGGGCCGCCGACCACGTGGGGTGCGCGGCGTCGTCACCGCTCACGGGCCGGACTGCTCGCGGACCGGAGTGTCGTTGCCCCGGCGCAGCACCCGCAGGCCGCGGCCGTCGGGCCGCCAGGTCTCGATGACCATCTCCTGGTCGTCCATCCAGATGCGGACGATCTCGGTGATCCGTACGCGGAACAGGTCGAACGGGGTCGGCGGATCAACCTCCTCGACGAAGCGCCGGCGCGTGTCCGGATCGTCCACCCACTCGGCCCGGCCGGCGATCCGGACGTCCCCGCCGTGCATGTCGGTTCCGGGGCCGGGGTTCGCGTGCAGCGCGAACCGCTGGTCGCGGAGCAGGTCGTCCGACTTGCGCGCGCCCGGCATCCCGCCCAGCCACAGCTCGCCCATGCGGAACTCGGCCTCGAGCCCGCTGACCCGGGGCGAGCCGTCGGCCCGCAGTGTCGCCAGCACGTGATGGCGGAAGGTCCCGAACCGCTCACGTACCGTCCGGGTGAACTCGGGTTCGGTGGCCTCCACCTCGCCCCAGCTCACGCCCGCCGCGTCCGTTCCCGGGCCGGCCGGCCGCTCCGTCGTCGTGCTCGTGCTCGGCTTCGTGGTTGTGCTCGTGTTCGTCGTCATGGGCCCATCGTCGCCGCGGACCCTGACATCTTCTGTCCGGGTCCGCGGTTACCTTCGGTCAATGCGCTCCAGCCGGCTGATGGCTCTGCTGCTCCATCTGCAGGCGCACGGCCGGGCCACGGCGGGGGAGCTCGCCGCCCAGTTCGAGGTGTCCGTCCGCACCGTGCGCCGGGACGTGGCCGCGCTCGCCGAAGCGGGTGTCCCGCTGTGGTCTGAGCCCGGCCCGCACGGCGGGATCCGTCTTGTCGAGGGCTGGCGGACGAACCTGGACGGGCTGACCGGCGACGAGGCGTCCGCGCTGCTCCTCGCCGGGGCGGGCGGGGACGTGCTCGGCGGCCTCGGCCTCGAGACGGTCGCCGCGGCCGCGCAGACCAAGATCCTCGCGACGCTGCCGCCGGAGCTGCGGGCACGGGCGGGCCGGGTCCGGGAACGCTTCCACCTCGACGCGCCGGGCTGGTTCGGCTCCGAGGAGCCCGTGCCGCACCTCGCGGTCGTCGCGGGCGCGGTCTGGTCCGGGCAGCGGATCACCGTCCGTTACGGGCGGCCCGACCGGACGGTGGAGCGTTCTCTCGAGCCGCTGGGCCTCGTTCTCAAGGCCGGTGTCTGGTATCTCGTGGCCCGCGGCGGGTCCGACGTCCGCAGCTACCGGATCGGCCGGATCGTCGAGGCGGCGGTCCGGAGCGGGCCGGAGGGCCGCTTCACCCGGCCCGCCGACTTCCACCTGGCGCGGTGGTGGGTGTCGTCGAACGAGGACTTCGCGCGCTCGCTGCTGCGCTGGCCGGCGCGGCTGTCGCTGTCCCCGCGAGGCCTGCGGAGTCTGCCCGGAGTGCTCGGCCCGCTGGCCGGCCAGCGGGCGCTGGCCACGGCCGGCGAGCCCGACGCGGATGGCTGGCGGGAGGTGGAGGTCTGGTTCGAGAGCCCCGATGTCGCCGAGAGCCAGCTCTGGGCATTCGGCCCGCACGTGCGGGTGCTCGCCCCCGACTCCCTGCGCGAGGCCCTCGCGCGGACGGCACAGCAGGCGGCGGCGAACAACGGCGCTCCGAAGTCCGGCTGAGCCGCCCGCCGCACCGGCCCCGCTCCGCGCGCCCGCGCTGCCCGGTCGCGCCGCGCTGCTCGCCCGCGCCGCCCGGTCCCGCTCCGTGCCTGGCCTGCCAGTCCTGTCGCCCGGCCACGCCGATGTCGAACGTGTGTTCTAATGGTTGGGTGCGGTGGGAGAACCTGAGCCTCGTCGAGTCCGCGGACACCCCGGTACGCGGGCTGCTCGACCGCGCCGCGGTGACCCGGACGTTCGACACTCCGGGCTTCGCCGGAATGACCTTCTACGAGATCCACGCGCGGTCCGCGCTCAATCGCGTCCCGGCGGTCTCGCGCGTCCCGTTCCGGTGGACGCTGAACCCCTACCGGGGCTGCTCACACGCCTGCCGATACTGCTTCGCCCGCAACACCCACTCCTACCTCGATCTCGACACCGGTCTCGACTTCGATTCCAGGATCGTCGTCAAGGTCAACGTGGCCGAGCGGCTACGGGCCGAGCTGGCCGCGCCGAAGTGGCGCGGCGAGTCCGTGGCGATGGGTACGAACGTCGACCCTTATCAGCGGGTGGAAGGGCGCTACCAGCTCATGCGGGGCGTGCTCGGCGTCCTGCGCGACGCGGCGAACCCGTTCTCGATCCTCACCAAGGGCACCCTGATCCTGCGTGACCTCGACCTGCTGGCCGAGGCCGCCGCCGTCACCGAGGTCCGCGCGGCGGTCTCGGTCGGTTTCGTCGACGACGACCTGTGGCGCACGGTCGAGCCGGGAGCCCCCCGCCCGGAACGCCGGCTGGAGGTCTGTGCGGCGCTCGGCGCCGCCGGCATCGAGTGCGGGGTGCTGATGGCGCCCGTGCTCCCCGGCCTGAGTGATTCGCCGGCGGCGCTGGAGCGCGCGGTGCGCCGCATCGCCGAGGCGGGTGCGGCCAGCGTGACCCCGATCGTGCTGCACCTGCGGCCCGGGGCGCGGGAGTGGTACCTCGGCTGGCTCGGGGAGCATCACCCCGACCTGCTCCCGCTGTACCGATCCCTCTACGGCGGGGGCTCCTACGCGCCGCGGGCCTACAGCGAGCGGATCTCCGCCCTGGTCCGGGGCCTGGCCCGCCGGTACGGCATCGCCGGTGCCGCCGCGCCGGCCACCTCACCGGCCTCCTCTCGGTGGGCGCCGGTGGAGGCGCGTGGGGCGCGTGGGGCGCGTGGGGTGCGGGGTGAGCGTGCGGCGGTCATCCGCCGTGGTCCGACACGTGCCGTTACGGCGGTGTCCGCGGCGGTGGCCGGCCGGGCGCCGCTGGAGGAGCAGCTCCTCCTGCCCGGCTTCGGTTCCTGACCGGGCCGCTCGTTCCCCACCGCGCGGGCCCGGGCCGCCCGCCTTCCACGCTGCGTGATTCTTCTGTCGAACTGCGGGTGCGGCACGTAATGCGGTGTCGGGCCTTACCCGCGCCGAATCCTGGCTTATGACTGATCGTCCTGCGCAACCGGTGGGGAATCACCTCTTGTGGGCAGGGATCGGCAGGAAACCCGGCCGGTGAGTGCCGAGAACCGACGTCCGAAGGTTCGGCGCTGGGGGCCGGCGGCAGCTGCCGGGCGGCTGGCACCAGCGTCGCCAGCACCTGCGAGGGTCACGCGGGACGGGCGACCGTGTCGGTCGTGACCTGGCGCGGGATCGTGACAAGTCGGCCCGGGGATCGCTCGTCCTCCCTGCGCCAGTAGCCGCCGTCCGAGCGCAAGCCAGCCTCGCCGGGGGCCAGGCATCGTCCGCTGTCGCGGTGCGCGTCGAAGCCGGCGTACCCGACGAAGGTCTCGTGGCAGGTCGGGCAGTGCGCCGCGGTCAGCGCCGTCCAACGCACATCGCAGCGACCGCATCCGATGAGCGTCGGACGGTCATAGTCGATGTCGCGGCCGGCCAAGAGCCACTCCCCCTCGTGTTTGCGGACGAATCCGCACTTCGCGCGGCCCGTCGCCGTCGAGCCGATTCTTTACGCTTGCCCAGTACTCCGGGCCGCATATGCGGGATCGACCGTAACGATTTCGTCGGCCGGGCAACCATGCGGGGGGCTACCAACGGGCGAGTCCGCCAAGAATATTACTCTTCGTATCCGCACGAATCCAAATAGTGTGTGGCGTCGAGAGGGTCGCCGCGGGCCCGCCGCCGCGCCCGCGGTGCGCGTCGTGGGGGTCAGCGGGCGCGCAGCGCGTCGAGGGGCGAGAGCCCCCCGGGCGTCGGCGGTCGGACAGGATGCCACCCGGGTTCGGAGTACCGCTCGCCGCGCCGCCAGTGGACGAGCGCGGTGCGGTCGAGCGGGTCCAGGTCGATCTGGAGCTCGCCCAGCGGCCGCCAGCAGGTCTGGATCGCCTCCGGCGCGCCCTCGCCGGACTCGCTCGCCCGCGCGGCCCCGGCCGCGCCCGGGCCGACGGCATCGTCCCAGCAGTGCGCGGTGAAGTACAGGGACACCCGCTCCTCGCCGGCGAGCCGGTGGTGCGCGGCATGGGCGAGGGTCAGCTCCGCCTCGTCGGCCCGGAGGCCGGCGACCTCCGCGGCCAGGCGCACGGCCGTCTCCCGTGCGGGTTCGCCCAGTCGTAGCGGCGCGCCGGGCAGGCGCCACACCAGCGCCGGCGGCTCCGGCCGGGGTGCGCCCGCCGACGACCGCGGCTGCCGGGGCGTGGTGTCACGGGCCGTCGTGGCGTCACGCGCGGTCCTGGCATCGCGGGTGGTCCTGGTGTCACGGGTGGTGAGGAGCACCGTGTCGTCCATGACGATGATCAGGTGTAGGTCGACCGGGAGGCAGAGAGAACGCGACGGATACAAGGCCAACTACCGGCGCGCACCGTGCCGGCCCCGCGAGTGGCGTACATGTCGGGCCCTCGCTGCCGGTCGTCCTTCAGCCGTGGCGGCTGCCCCGTGAACGGCGTCCTGCCCGCGGCGAACGACGGGCTGATCAAGGGTCAACACTGCCTCCACGGACGATCCCGCTCGGTTTCCAGCACTTCAGGCTGAGAACAGATCATCGAGGTCTGAACGTGCAGTTGCAAGACCACGGATGCAGAAACCGATGCAAGGGGCCACTGCACGTGCGTCCGGCGCCTTCGTTCGGGCTGATCAGGCCGCCTCGGGAGCCGGTCAACTCCGGCCGCGATACATCCGCATCGTCAGGGGGCCGAACACGGCGAGCAGAAGCGCGCACGACAGCGCGACCCATCCGAGCTGCTCGGCCGTGTGGAAAAAGAATCATCATGCTCACGCCCATCACCGAGTGCGGAACACGTCGCCCAGCAGCGCTCCGACGAGTGCGGACGGCTGTCAGATCGGCAGTGACCGCAACCGGTCGAAGACGCCCTTGGTGATGTCGGTGTTGACGGTCACCCCGGTGTAAACCGTGATCATCGCGATCGCCTGGACGAGGATTCCGGGCAGCAGGAACTGCACGTACTCCTGCGTCGACCCGGCGAACGCGCCGCCGAACAGATAGGTGAACATCAGGGTCAACATGATCGGGAAGACGGTCACGTCGAAGAGCTGCTCGGGCACATGTCTGATCTTCAGCAGGGCCCGCCAGCCGAAGGTGAGCGAGGCCGCCAGCGGGGTGGGCCGCGCCGGGCGGGCACCGGTCGCGAGCACCGCGCGCAGATCCGGCGGCACGGCCGCCCCGGCCACCGGCGGCCTTGTGCCCGCACCGGAGCCCGTGCCCGTGCCCGTGGCGTCTGTTTCGGCGGTGGTCGTCTCGGCGGCGGTCATGCGACCCTCGCTCCGTTCGTGTCGGCGGTGGTCTCGGTGGGGGTGGGCGCGCCGTCATCGACCGGATGGCCGGTGAGGGCGAGGAAGACCTCGTCCAGGCTCGGCTGGCCGAGCGCGAACCCGGTCAGCTCGATGCCCGCGCGGTTCAGCCCCGCCAGCGCCTCCGCCACGGGCTCGCCGTCCGAGACCCGGGCGGTGAGCGCCACCTGGTCCGACTCGTACCGGACGGGGACGCCCAGCGCGCCGGTGAGCAGGCGCTCGGCGTCCGCCCGCTGCTCGGGCCGGCGGACGCGCACGTGGAGGGTGCCCGAGCCGACCGAGGACTTCAGTTCGCCCGGAGTGCCCTCGGCGATCACTCTTCCGTGGTCGATCACCGCGATCCGGTCGGCGAGCTGGTCGGCCTCGTCCAGGTACTGGGTGGTGAGGATGACGGTCGTGCCACCGGCGACCAGCGCCCGGACGATGTCCCACACCCGGCACGGCTGCGCGGGTCGAGGCCGGTGGTCGGCTCGTCGAGGAAAATCAGGTCGGGGGTGCCGAAAGGCCCCACGCGGTGAGCCTGTGCGGTATCCGTCTCCGTGCTGGTCGTGGCCCGGTCGGCAGCGCGCCGACCTGGGACGGGACGCCCGGGCCCGGTCCGTCCGGCCGTCCCGGAGGCGAGCGATCGGGGCTGGCGGCGCGCTGATATTCGATAGCGTCTGTAGACCATGGACCCGTGGCCCGAGGGCGTCGGCGGCGATCACCGTCTCGGCGGCGATTCCGGCGCCGCCGCCGGTGCCGCTGGTGCAGCCGGCGGTGCCGGCACCGGCGCCGGAATCGACGAGATCCGGGAGATCCACGAAATTCAGCAGATCCGGGAAATACGCGAGATCCAGGAGATCCTGACGGCTCGGGACGTCGAGGAGACCACCGAGAGCCTCAAGATCATGGACGTCCCGGACGCGTTCGACGAGTTCGGCGCGGAGCGCCCCGGCCGGCTCGAGCTGGACGAGCTGATGGCGCAGCTGGTCGAGCGCGCGCATGAGGTGATGATCACCCAGGGCCGGCTGCGCGGCCTGCTGCGGGCGCACCGCGCGGTCGCCGCCGACCTGAGCCTGGAGGTCGTCCTCCGGCGGATCGCGGAGGCCGCCTGCGAGCTGGTCGACGCCCGCTATGGCGCGCTCGGCGTGATCGCCCGCGACGGCCGGCTCGAACAGTTCATCCACGTCGGGATGGACGCCGATCTGGTCGGCCGGATCGGCCACCTGCCCCGCGGCGAGGGGGTGCTCGGGCTGCTGACCGCCGAGCCCCGGGCCGTCCGCCTCGACGACATCGCCGCGCACGAGCACGCGGTCGGCTTCCCGCCCGGCCACCCGCCGATGCGCACGTTCCTCGGCGTCCCGATCAAGGTCCGCAGCGAGGTCTTCGGGAACCTCTACCTGACCGAGAAGCGCGGCGGGCGCCGTTTCACCGCGCAGGACGAGGAACTCGTCCTGGCCCTCGCCGCGAGCGCCGGCGTGGCGATCGAGAACGCCCGGCTGTTCGGTGCGGCGCAGCGCCGCCAGCAGTGGCTGCAGGCATCCGCGGACATCATGCGCCACCTGCTGGCGGACGGGCCGGAGCCGCTCACGCTGATCGTCGCGCGGGCCCGCGAGGTCGCCGACGCCGATCTGGCGTGCGTCCTGCTCGCCGCCGGGGCGACCGAGGAGCTGCTCGTCGACGCGGCCGACGGCCCGCAGGCCGACCGCCTCCTGGGCGAGTCCGTGCCGACGACCGGAACCCTCGCCGGCCGGGCGGTCGCGGCCGGGCGGCCCCTGCTGGTCGACGACGCCGCGGCCGAGCCGGGCGTCACCGGCTTCGGCGGCCTCGACATCGGCCCGCTGATGGTCATCCCCCTGGTCGGGGCGCAGGTCGGGACGGGCGCGGTCGTGCTGGCCCGAGGGCCCGCGGGCCGGCCGTTCGCCGACGGCGATCTGGACATGGCGGCGACGTTCGCCGGGCATGTGCAGGTCGCCCTCGGCCTGGCCGCGTCCCGGGCCACCCGTGACCGGCTGCTCGTCCTGGAGGACCGCGACCGGATCGCCCGCGACCTGCACGACCACGTCATGCAGCGGCTCTACGCCGTCGCGCTGGGCCTGCAGGGGATGGCGGCCGCCGAGGACCGCCCGCAGTCCGCCGGCCGGCTCGCCACCTATGTCGACGACCTCGACGCGACCATCCGGGAGATCCGCTCGACGGTCTTCGAGCTGCGCGGGCGGCGCAGCACCGGCGGGCCGGGCGTGCGGGCCCGTCTCGGCGAGATCGTCGAGGAGGTCGCCGAGGCGCTCGGCTTCAGCCCGCGCCTGCGGGTGGACGGCCCGCTCGACACCGCGCTGGAGGGGAACATCGCCGACCATCTCCTCGCCGTCGCGCGGGAGAGCCTGTCGAACGTGGCGCGCCACGCCCGCGCCAGCCGGGTGGAGCTGTCGGTCACCGTCGGCCGGGGCTGGCTGTGCGCCGAGGTCACCGATAACGGGGTCGGGCTGGGCGACACCGGCCGGCGCAGCGGCCTGCACAACCTGCGCAGCCGCGCCGAGGAGCTCGGTGGGACCTTCGACATCGCCCCCGGCCCGTCCGGCGGCACCCAGCTGCGCTGGGCGGTCCCGCTGCCGTAGCCCGCCGGCCGCCCGAACCGGGCCCCGCGGTGGACGTCCGGCGCCGGCCGTCCGGGCTGTCGTCGACGGGTCCGAGGACCATCGCGGGGGGTGCGAAGGACCTCCCGGCCCGTGCCCTCGGAGGGACCAGCAGGGGGGTCGCGCGCGGCACGATGGTTCCGGGCGAGACGGACCATCGACAGGACAGCGGCGATCGGATCCCGGCGGCGGGGGCGGCGGTGTCCGGCGCGCAGGAGGTGCCATGCCGGCTGACCAGAAGACCGCGGCGTCCGTCCCGGCCGATCTGTGGTCTCGCCCGACCGGCGAGACGCGGGTCGTCGAGACGGGGAGCGCGGTCCTCTGCCTGCACGGTGATCGTGTCTACAAACGGAAGAAACCCGTTGAGCCGGGGCTCCTCGACCTGCGGAGCCGGGCGGCCCGGCTGGCGGCCTGCCGCGCCGAGGTGGAGCTGAACCGGCGGCTCGCTTCCGACGTGTACCTGGGGGTCGCCGACGTCCTCGGCGACGGCGGCGAGGTGTGCGACCATGCCGTCGTCCTGCGGCGAATGCCCGCCGGCCGCCGGCTCTCCGCGCTGGTGCGCCACGCGGACCGCGTCGACGACCAGCTCCGCGCCGTCGCGCGGGCGGTCGCCGCGTTCCACGAGCGGTGCGGGACGTCCGAGGTGATCGGCCGTTCCGGCGACGCCGAGGCTGTCGCGGGGCAGTGGAAGGAGGCGCTCGGCGGCCTCGAGCCCTTCCAGGGGAAGGTCATCGACGCCGACGTCGTCGACGAGATCGGGCGGCTGGCGCTGCGGTACCTGGCCGGCCGCGGCCCGCTGCTGGCCGAGCGCCGGCGCACCGGGCGGATCCGCGACGGCCACGGCGACCTGCGGGCCGAGAACATCCACTGCCTCGACGACGGCCCGCGCATCCTGAACCGGGTCGAGTCCGACCCGCGGCTGCGGGCCGGGGACGTCCTCGGCGACGTCGCCGTTCTGGTGATGGACCTGGAACGGCTCGGCTCGCCCGAGGACGCCGAGCGCCTGATGCGCTGGTACCGCGACTTCTCCTCGCAGGCCCATCCGCCTTCGCTCGAGCACTTCTACATCGCCTACCGGGCCTTCACCGAGGCCCGGGTGACCTGCCTGCGGTACCGGCGGATCCTGGCCGAGGCGGGGGCGGAGGCCGGCCCGGGCCCGGGCGCCGAGGCCGGCGAGCGGGCCCGGCGGCTCGCCGACATCGCCTACCGGCACCTGCGCCGGGCCCGGGTACGGCTGGTCCTGGTCGGCGGCCTGCCCGGCACCGGGAAATCGACCCTCGCCCGTCGGCTCGCCGACGCGGACGACGGCCGCCTGCTGCTGCGCTCCGACACCGTGCGGGCGGAGCTCGCCGCCGACGGCCACGCCGATCCGGACACCCCCGGTAGCGGGCCTGCCATCCCGGACCGGCCCGCCGTGCCCGCGGACCTCGGCGCGTCCTTCATCTGGCCGTTGTCCTCGGAGATCACCGCGCGGACCTACACGGTGCTGCTGTCCCGTGCCCGCCGGGCACTGGAACGCGGCGAGACGGTGATCATCGACGCCTCCTGGTCGGACGGCCGCCACCGCGCGGCGGCCGCGCGGCTGGCGCGCGAGACGGCCGCGGAGTTCCTCGAGTTGCGCTGCGTGACCTCACCGGAGGTCGCGGCCACGCGGCTGACCCGCCGGGACTCCGCCAGCGACCCAGCTGGCGCCACGTCCGCGGTGCACCGCGCGATGAGCTCGTGGGCGGAGCCGTGGCCGACCGCCAGGGTGATCCAGACGACCGTGCCGGTCGCCGAGGTGTTCCACGCCGCCGAGCGCTGCATCGCCTGACGGGCGTCCGGCGGCCCGACGGCCGCTTTCAGGCGCTGCCGTCAGGCGTGGCGACGCGCGGCGTACACGGCGGCCTGCGTGCGGCTGCTCAGGCCCAGCTTGTCGAGGATCGACGAGACGTAGTTCTTCACGGTCTTCTCGGAGAGGTGCAGCCGGCCGGCGATCTGGCGGTTGGTCAGACCCTCGGCGATCAGGACCAGGATCTCCCGCTCCCGGGTGCCCAACACCGCCGAGACCCGGCCCACGTCGGTTCCCTCCCGGAACCGGGCGAGGACCCTGGCGGTAACGGCCGGGTCGAGCAGGGAGCCGCCGGCCGCGATGGTCCGGATCGCGCCCACGAGGTCGGTGCCGCGGATCTGCTTGAGCAGGTAGCCCGCCGCCCCTGCCATGATCGCGGCGAAGAGCGCGTCATCGTCGTCGTAGGACGTGAGGATCAGACAGCCGACCTCCGGGCAGGCCGCGCGGATGTCCCGGCAGACGTCGATGCCGCTGCCGTCCTCCAGCCGGGCGTCGAGCAGCGCGACGTCCGGCTGCAGGCGGGGGACGAGGGCGGCCGCCTCGGGCCCGGTCGACGCCTCGCCCACGACCTCGATGCCGCCGGCGTCACTGAGCACCTCGCGGACCCCACGGCGGACGATCTCGTGGTCGTCGAGGAGGAAGACCCGTACCGTGGGTAGCCCGCGTACTGCGTCCGTCTCTCGTGCCGTGTGAATCCCCCGTACCGTGTGCGTCCCCGCGGCGTCCATTCGGGCAACAATAGCCGCGGTGCGGCGCTTTCCGGTCACCGAGCGACGGCGGACCGCGACGAGACACGCGTCCGTCCCGGGGCCGGGGGAGCCGGCGCCCGGGCGGGCATAAGGATGCTCGGAGCAGACAGACGGGAGAGGTCATGGTCGACACCGCGGTACGCCTGACGGAGGACGACGCCCGCGCGATCGTGGCGCAGGCCACGCTCGCGCCGTCGATCCACAACACCCAGCCCTGGCGGTGGCGCTTCGACGCCGACGGTCTGCACCTGTTCGCCGATCCCGAACGGTTGCTGCACGTCGCCGACCCGGAGGGACGCCAGCTCCTGGTCAGCTGCGGGGCCGCCCTGACCTTCGCCCGGCTCGCCGCGCGCTCGCGCGGCCTGCTCCCCGTCGTGGCCCTCGGCCCGCTCGACGACGGCGCCCCGCCGTCCGCGGACGTCCCGCTGGCCACGATCGCCGTAGCGGACCGCCGCCCGCCCGCGCCGGCCGAGGCGGAGCTGGCGGCTGCGATGTCCAACCGGCACACCGACCGCCGTCCGTTCCTGACAGGGGAGCGGGGGCGGCTCGGGGCCGACGACCTCGCCGCGCTGCGCCGCGCCGCCGAGGCGGAGTCTGCCTGGGTGCGGTTCGTGGAGAGCGCGGACGCCCGGGTCGAGACGTCGGTCCTGCTCTCCCGCGCGGACTGGCAGGAGGCCCACGATCCCGCCTACACCGAGGAGCTGCGGCACTGGAGCCGTACCTCGCCGCAGGCACGCGACGGCATTCCCCGCGAGGCCGTCGTCGGTGGCGCGGCGACGCGCCAGTCCGAGTTCGTCCTGCGGGACTTCGACGTGGTCGGCGGCCTCGAACCGGCCGGCGCGGCCGGTTCGTCCGAGCCGGCGGTGGAGCGGCCGGGGATGGAGCAGCCAGCGGTGGAGCGGCTGGCGGTGGAGCGGCCGACGGTCGTCGCCATCGGCACCGACTCGGATCGGCCCACCGACCGGCTGCTCGCCGGCGGTGCGACGGGCCGGGTGCTGCTCACGGCGACGGCGCGCGGGCTCGCCGCCTCACCGCTGGGGCAGGTGCTGGACGTCTCCGCCATCCGCGAGCTGATGCGCTCGGCGACCGGGGGCATCGGTCACGTGCAGATGCTGCTGCGGCTGGGCCGCCCCGACCCCGACCAGCCGCCGCTGGCGGCCACCCCCCGGCGGCCGGTCGAGGAGATCCTCGACATCGCCTGATCCGCGCGGACCGGCAAGGATGGGCGCCATGGACGTGACAGTCGTCGACAACCCCCCGGCCGGCCGGTTCGAGGCCAGAACTCCGACCGGGGAGGTCGCGGGGTTCGCCGAGTACACGCGGTCGAGCTCGCGAATCATCTTCACCCACACCGAGGTCGATCCGGCCTACAAGGGCACCGGCGTGGGCTCCGCGTTGGCTGCCGGGGCGCTCGATTCGGCGCGCGCCCAGGGCTTGGCCGTCGTCCCCCGGTGTCCGTTCATCAAGGCCTACATAGATCGGCATCCCGCGTACGCGGACCTGGTACGACGGCCCTCCACCTCCTCACCCGCCCACGAGCCGGCACCGGGAGCCGGGCCGACAACGGGGCCCTGACCAGCGTTGAGGGGCTGACCAGCACCGGGCGTCGGACCAGCGCCGGGGCCCCGGCGGACACCGGGGCCCCAGCCGCCTCCTCGAGGAGGGGACGTCCACCGCGCGTCGGGGATACAGCGCGCGGGAGGTCGCGTCAGGCCGAGGTGACCCCGACCGGGGCGTGGGTCAGCCCGGGGAAGACCGTCCCGAGCTGCTCCTGGGACATCCCGAGCCAGCGGATCACGTCGCCCAGGACGTTGCGGTAGTCGTTCAGGACGGGCACCGCGCCGTCGTCCAGCTGGTCGGGCGCGAGGCCCGTCCACTCGCCGTGCACCCCGCCGACCGCGCCGCCGCCGATCACGAACATGACGCCGCCGCCGCCGTGGTCGGTCCCGCCGTTTCCGTTGGTGTCCGCGCGCCGGCCGAACTCCTGGATGGTGACCAGGGTGACGTCGGCGGCCTGCGGGCCGAGGTCGGCGAAGAACGCCGCGATCGAGTCGCCCTGCCGCTTCTGCAGCGTCGCCAGGCTGCCGGTCACCCCGCCCTGGCCGACATGGGTGTCGTAGCCCCCGGTCTCCATCGCCGCGACCCGGAGCCCGGTCCCGGATTTGATCAGGCGGGCGACGTCCCGTAGCGCTCGGCCCAGGCCCTCGTCGGGGTAGGTCACGCCGTCGGCCGGGGTGTAGGGCTTGGCCGCGATCTGCTTGCCCTCGGCTAGCGCGGCCAGGGTCGTCGCGACGCCGCGGGCGTAGGGACGGCCGGCGTCGGGGCCGGCGAAGAGCGCGCCGAGCGCGGTGGCCGTCGCGGTCTCCTCGGCACCCTGGCCCCAGCCGTTCGCCTTGAAGTTGTCGATGCCGTTGAGAGTCAGGGCCTCGGCGGAGCCGAGGTAGGAGGTCGGCAGCGAGCCGCCTTCCTGGATCCCGCGGAACGCCGAACCCGGGCTCAGGACGCTCAGCAGGCGGGCGAGATAACCGCTGTTCTGGCCGGCACCGCCGATCTCGAGGTTGAACGTGTCCTGAAAGTGGCTGCGTGAGTTGTCGAGCAGCCCCGCGGCGGGAACCGCCGCCACCTTCCCGGCATCCAGCAGCGGCTTCAGTGAGGCGTACGCGGGATGCAGGCCGAACGTCCGATCCATCGGGATGAGCTGGCCCGTCGGGATGGCGATGTCGGCGCGCAGGCCCGCGTAGTTCGGGTCCGCGCCCGGCACCAGTGCGTTCAGGCCGTCCATCCCGCCGCGCAGCGAGATCACGACCAGGGTTCGGCCGGGGGTGTCGGCGAAGGCCACGCGGATCGGCAGCACGGAGGCGACGCCGGCCGTGATGCCGACGGCGCCGGCCGCCGCGAGAACTCCGCGCCGGCTGAGCGTGCACCGGTCGGCCGCAGGTAGATTCTTTACCATTGGTCGGCCGCCTATCCGTAGACGTGGTAAGGGGAGTCGAGAATGAGCGAGCCGAGCTGGCCGACGAGATACTCGTTGTCCGCCGGCTTCCGCGACCCGCGGTCACCGAGGAATGTCGCCAGTGCCGCGCCGTGCTCGGGCGCGAGCGGCTGGAAGACGAGCCGTCGGGCCAGCACGTCCACCACCTCGGCCATGGTGGCCGGTGGCGCGTCCCCGAGCAGGCTGTTCACCGCCGGGGTTCCCAGACCCTTCGGATACCACCCGTTGAGAAGGTTCCGGTGCATGTTCCACCGGCCGATCGTGGCTGACGCCGAAACCCATCGCTCCGCCCGCAGTGGATATCCGTCCGGAGCCGGCCACGCCAGCGGCGCCATTCCCATGTCGTTGGCCATCCAGTACAGCGCGACGACGGGTTCGGTGCCCGAGGCCGGCGGGCCGATCCCGAGAACGCGCAGCGTGGCGACGATGTCCTCCAACGGCCGGCGGGTGCGCAGGCCCACTGCCTGGCCGAACTCGGCGGAGGTGAACAACGCCTTCAGCACCGGTGCGATCGCGGTGTCGTTCGCCAGGTAGGTCTGTGCCAGCATGTCGCAGAGGGACTGCGGCGGATCGTCCGCGACGAAATAGGTCGCCAGCTTGCGGGTGAGGTACGCGGCGGTCGCCGGGTGATGCGCCAGATGGTCCAGGTAGGCCTTCATCACGGCCTCCCCGCCCTCGGCGGAGCCGTTCGGCGAGGAGAAGTCCAGCACCTGGACAGGGCCGACGTAGTGGTCCTTCGGCTTGAACACGTACTTCTTCGACTCGGCGTCGATGGAGATCCCGGTCAGGATGCGGGCGCTGTTCAGGACCCCGTCCTGGCCGTAACCGGCACCCACGCCGACGGTGTGCAGTTCGAGCAGTTCCCGTCCGAGATTCTCGTTGAGCGCCCGCACGGTGGACCGGTCGGCGTTCAGCCGACGGATCATCGCCGGGCTCGTCGTCTCCGCGAGCAGCAGATCCGCGAACCGGCCCAGTGCGTTCGGTCGGATGACCTCCCGGTCGTCCGGAAACGAGTCCCGCCACAGGTTGTCGTTCGGGTAGCCCTTGTTGAACACGTGCGACTGCCAGAAGTCGACCATCCGCTCCAGCAGTTGGCGGTTCGACCAGGTCATTCGCGCGATCGAGGCCACCGCGAGCCCGATCACGTCCTTGTAGTCGATGTCGCCCTCGATGGCGTGGAGCTCGCGGCCGGTCTTGGCCAGGAACGGGAAACGACCGAGGACCGCGTCGACCGTCCCGTCGCCGATCGAGGCCGGATCGAGCTGTCGGTCCAGCCACGCTCCGACACCCGCAGCCTTCACCTCTGCCACCAGCTCCGGTGCCGGTCCGAACGTGGCCCGGTTCAGCAGGTGCACCACCGGGTCGCGCCCGCGCAGGAAGGCCGGCGTCGCGGCACCGGCACCACCCCCGGCGGGCGGGGGAGGCGAGGCCGTCGGGGACGGACCGGGTGTGCCCGGTGTCGTAGGCATGGTGGTCGGCGTGCCGGTGGCCGTCGGCGCCGTGGTGGGCCCGCCGGTCATCGGAGGTCGCGTGGTCGGTGCGACGGCCGTCGCCGTGGCCGTCGGTATCGCTCCGCCGCCACCGACGGGGCCGCCGAACGAGCAGCCCGCGGCGGTCAGCCCGAAGGCCGCCAGCGAGCCGAACAGTCCGCGTCGGCTCGCTGTGCCGGCCATCGTCCGAGATCCGTCATGCGGGGCTGCGTCGTGCGGAGTGCGCGGGGCTGTGTCGTGCGGAGTGCACGGGTCCGCGTCGTGAGGGGCGGCGTCCTGCGGGTTGCGTTGGTCTGTGTCGTGCGGGGTGCGTGGGGTGTCCGGGTCGCGTGGGCCGTTCGGTTTGTGCGGCCGGGCGCGGTACCGGAGTCCCGTGAGTCCCGCGACGCCGCCCCGCGGCGGTGAGCCGACCGGCGTCCGGTCGGCTTCGTGCCTGCCTGCCATGCAGACCATCCCTGTTGGAGTCGAGCCCTGAGACCCCCCCAAGGGCCCGTTCGGTTACTCGACGGCGTCACAGTAATGCGGCGCCCGGACCCCGCCTGGGGAGGTCCGTCTCGTTTTTCAGGGTTTGACGTGGTGTAGCGCAACGATCCGGCGATGGGAGTCCGTCGGGAGCCGGTGACCGCGGGTGGTCTCCTCAAATGATCGCCAGGATGGTGGAGATGCGCTGTGCTGCAGGCGATGTCGGGTGCTGATCGGGAGCGCCCCGGGTGGGGGCCACGCATTCGTCTCGCCGGTGGAACCCTTGGAATGCCATGGGAAGACCTACGGACGACCTTGTTGTGGCTGGGCTGATGGCCACGAGTGCACGTTCGGTGTCCGGAGAGACACGTGGCGAAGTGTTCTGTGGGTCACTCCGGCGCTCGGTCGGCGACGCTCATGGAGCGCCCGTAGTGCTGGTTGTGGACCGTCGCGGCGGCCGGCCTGCTTACGGCCGGCCGTACTCCTGGCTGTGCTGCCGGACATCGTCGAGCGCGGGGAACTGATCCGGCCCGGTCGCGGTGGCGGGCGCGAGCGCGAGATCGGATCGGCGGCTTCGCTCCTGAAACGACCGGCGCCTCAGCCCGCCGGCGAGGGGAGCGCCTGCCAGCCCGACCACCGCGAGGCCGACTGCCAGCGTGTTCATCCCGGTGAGCAACGCCTGCTCCGCACCGGAGCGCGGCGCCGCCATGCGCGTACCTGGCCGTGGCCCTGCTCCACCGCCCGTGCTTCCGCCGGTGGCACTGTCACCGGTGGCACTGTCATCGGCAGTGCTGTCATCGGCAGTGCTGTCATCGGTGATGGTGCCTCCGGTGCCGGCACGGACGGAGCCGGGACCATCGCCGCCCGCCGGCCCGTTCGCCACGCCACCGCTCGTCGCGGAGCCGGCCGAGGTGCCGTCGGGGGGAGTGTCGCCGGTCGGTGCTCCGCCGGCCGCGGTGCCCTGTTGGACGGGGGCGTCGCCTCCCGGGCTGGCACCGTCCGTTCCGGTCCCGCTTCCCGTGCCGGCGCTGCCTGCCGTGTCCGTCCCGCTTCCTGCGCCCGTGCCGGTTCCCGCCGGTGAACCGGAACCGGAGCTCGTTGTCCCGCCGCTGGACCCCGTCCCGGCGGCGGGCGCGGGCCGCTGCCGGGTTACCGGCGGACCAGGCGGAGCCTGTGTAGGTGCGGGTGCCGAGTTGCCGCGGGCCGCGGCCTGGCGGGAGAACTCGGCGATCGCCTCCGCCGCCTCCTGGAATCGGCGGATGCTCTCGGACTCCTCGTCGGGCCCCAGATCAACGTCGACGTCGATCTGCCCGAGCACGTCCTCGGACTCGAACGCGATGAGGGTGGCCCGAGCCGGTGCGGTGACCTCCCGGCTCGGCGTGCCGGCCTGCGCTGCGGCGGTCGGCATGAGGAGAGCCACGGTGAGTACCGAGGGCAGCGCCGAGATCAGCAGCGTTCCCGGCAGCAGGCGACCGCGTGCCGCCGACGGTGTCGCACGGCTCCCGCCGGAAGCCGCTCGCGTCCGGTGGGAATCGGCTCCCGGACGCTGGTGATTCGAGTCCGGCCACCATGCCGACCGCCGCGTCGACGTCCCCCGCACCGTACGCATATTCAGTCCTTTCGGTTCCGCCAGTCCGATTCTGGCGGTTTACCGCGGGTCGACGGCGGTTTGCCGGGGGTCTCATTCGCGACAACGTGGCACTTTGTCGTTGTTTGCGGCCCTGCGTCCGGTCCGGGTCGGGTCGCCGGCCGACCGCAGCGCGCTGTGGTCGGCCCGATGAGCGCCATGGTGCTATGAGCCATACGAGACCTACGAGCCCCACGAGACCGTCGGGCACGTGCGACGAGCCGCCGGCGTCCGGGGCGGCGCCAAGCGCGGTGCCCCGGGCGAGTACCGGCAGAAGACGTCCAGGTCCTGGCGCCTACCGGCTCGGTGGGCACGTGGCGGCGGTCCCCTGTGGGGTGACCGTCACGGCAGTCTCCGGCGCGGCGCTCCGGCGGGCAACGTCCCACGCCGGACGGGTGACGGCAGGGTTCGAGGGGCCGCCGCCGAACGCCCGTACGCCGCAGAACATGAAATGTCAGCTAAAAATTATCTCGGTATCCGCGGACGCGAAACCGTTTTCGTGGATGGTGCGGTGCAGCCGTTGCGAGAATCATCCCCGACGGACGTCGAAACCGCCGGAATCCTCGCCTGCTGGAATTTTCGGCCGGCGCTCGTCAGGCCGCCGGATCTACCTCGCGCCTATTCGTGCGCCGGCACGCGGCAGTGCCACGCGAAGTACATGTAGCCCGGGCTGATCCCGAGCCGGTGCTCGGCCTCTCGGTCGGCGATGACCTTCAGGTCTGTGGCGATCACCCCGTCGAGCATTCCGGGGACGTCGAACTCCCGGGACCAGTCGGGCCACAGGTTCTCCCCGGTCAGCGCGGCCTCGAGCATCGACGCGGTGCACAGCAGGTCCGCCTCGAACCCGGATTTGCGCAGCCGCTCGGTCAGATCGAACCCGAAGCGCCAGAAGACCGGGGTCCAGTCCATGTGGAACTCGGGTTCCGTCGGCGGCGCGGTCACCCCCTGGCCGACCGGGACCTGCAGGATGAGGTGCCCGCCCGGGGCGATCACCCGGCGGAGCTCCGCCAGCGCACTGTCCGTGTCCGGAACGTGCTCGAGTACGTGCGAGCACAGCATGACGTCCAGCGACGCGTCCGGCAGGTCAATCGCCTGCAGATCGAGCCGGATGCTGCCGCGGTGCGCGCGCATGTCCAGATCGGACGTCCGGTAGAAGAACCAGCTGGACATCGCCGAACGGTAGTCCTCGCCGAGACGCGGACTGCACTCGATGACCCGGAGCGCGGGGGTGAGATCCACCGACTGGGCCAGGCACCAGTGCATGAACCGGTCACGCCCGTTGGCACCACAGGACGGGCACAGCGACATCTCGACATGGCCGGCAAGATCGAACTCCTCGCCGTGCCACCGGCAGACGTTACAGATCACCGGGCCCTCGTCGCCGAGCGGAACCCACGGTGGGACCTCCGGGTCCGGCGCCGGGCAGCGCTCGCCGCCGAGGTCGTCCGAGCCGTCGAGACCGTCGGTTCCGGCTTCCGACGCGGCCGTGTCCGTCAGCACCTCGCCGAGGTCCCGTGTCTCCGGCGAACGCAGCGCGGCTCGTCCGGCCCGGCCGGCCACCCGGTAGGCCGCGCCGGCCGCGCGTCGCATAGCCGCCCGCGGGTCCTCTGCGAGCAGGCCGTTCACGCGCCTGGCCACGAAGTCCGCCGGTCCCCGGCCGCTGCCGGCCCGGTACATGCCGGCCACCCCATGTTCCATGTCCGTGTGCCCCCTGTCGGCGTTGCCGCTGCGTCTCCGTCCGGGCAGGCGACGGCCCCCTCACCCTCGAGGGGATGCCATGTCCCGCGCCGCCCGCCCCGGAATCCGCGTGCGCCCGGTCGAGACCCGGCGGCCCGATCGGCGCCCGTCCACCCGCCGGCGCCTCCCTCGGCCTCCACCTGCTGTTTTCCCTGGTTACTGCCAGTGGGGAACGTGGGGGAGGGGCGGGGGGCACGCGGACATGTGTTCCGGGCTGGCGGCAAGACACCCACATCATCGCTCTTTGGGTCGAGACCCCTCGAAACTGGTCGGCGTCCTGGCCCGAATGTGTCATCCGCGTAGTCGGGACGATCGCTGTCCGCGGGACGTCCGGCGGGCTGTCTACGGGCTGTCTACGGGTTGTCCGGTGGCCATTCGCCGAGCTTTCGCCGGTTGTCTGCTGGCCGTTCGCTGGTCTGTTCGCCAGCTGTGGTTCAGCCCGTCGGTCGCTCCTGCTTCGCGGCACCGCCGCGGTGTTCACCCGTGGTCCGCTCGGACCGACACCCTGGCGTACCCACGCTTGCTGTGGCAAAGTGATCGCCGCTGTGCCTTTTGTCAGATTTTGCGGCAGTCCGTCGGGCGGCGGTGATCTGTCAGGCGGCAGCGATCCGTCGGATAGCGGCAGTCCATCGGCCAGCCGCGACTGCCGGCCGGCCGGATCTCCGGCACGACGCGGCCGGCGGAACAGCAGTTCATGGAAGGGCATTCAGGGGGGCGAGGCAAGGAGAGATCCATGCGCAGGGTCGGCGTGACCGATTACGACGCCGGGGAACGGCGACGCACCGCGAACAGCGCGGCAACCGCGTTCGTGTCCGGGGCACAGGCGCATCGGGCGGGTTCGAAGGCGATCATGCGTCGCACGCCGAGCGTGCTAAGGCTGCTGTCGATGGCGTTGCTCGCGATGGTGGCGCTCGCGGGCTGCGTTACCCCCATCGGGGGCGGAGGTGGCCCCGCTCCGACGACCAGTGCGGCCCCCAGCCCCGCCGGCCCGACGGGCTCGCCGTCCGCCGGCCCCACCCAGGCTCCGGACCCGAGCTCGGTTCCGAACCCCGGCGTCACCCCGGTGCCGACCCTCACCTCGGTGCCGGTGACCACTGCCCCGGTGACCACTGCGCCGGGGGCCACGCCGAGCGCCGCGCCAGTGCCCACGACACCCGGGTCGACCGATCCGTCTATCGGGACGGTTGCGAAGGGCGCGAGCACCTGGTATTTCGACAAGATCGCTCCGTCGATGACGGATGCGGGAGTCTCGTGGTTCTACACCTGGGGAGCCGCGCCGGAGCGGATCGCGGCGCCGGCGGGAGTCGAGTTCGTCCCGATGATCTGGGGGCCGGGCTCGGTCACTCCGCAGGCCCTCGCGACGGTGAAGGCCAACGGCCGCACCCTGCTCGGCTTCAACGAACCTGACCTCCGCGGCCAGGCGGACATGCCGGTTCAGACCGCTCTCGATCTGTGGCCGCAGCTGGAAGCCACCGGAATGCGTCTGGGTAGCCCGGCGCCCGCCGCCGGCGCCGCGGACCCGAACAGCTGGTTCGGCCAGTTCATGGCCGGCGCGGCCCAGCGGGGCTACAAGGTCGACTTCATCGCGCTGCACTGGTATGGCAGCGACTTCGACCCCACCCGGGCGACCAGTCAGCTCCGTGCCTACATCCAGGACGTGTACGACCAATACCACCTGCCGATCTGGCTGACCGAGTACAGCCTGATGAACTTCTCAACCTCACCCGAGACGGTCCCGAGCGCTGAGGGCTAGGCGGCGTTCGTGACCGCCTCCACCGCGATGCTCGAGAGCCTTCCGTTCGTTGAGCGCTACGCCTGGTTCGCGTTTCCCGCCAATCCGGACAGTCGGACCGGCCTGTATGACGAGTCAGGCCAGCCGACCCCGGCTGGTGTCGCCTACCGGGCGGCCGGCCGTTGATCTCCGGCCGGCCGGTGGCACATGGCATCAGGCGGACAGGCTGGCGTGCATCTCCCACACCATGACCTCGGCCGGCTCGACGGCGGTGATCCGCTGACCGCCCACCGCGGTGAACCTGACGGCGTCGCCCTCGTGCAGCTGCCCCGCGCCTTCGAGTGTCACCTCGCCCCGTGCGACGAACAGGTGCAGGTAAGGCGCGTCGGGCAGCTCGACGCTCTGCCCCACACCGAGCCTGGCGACGTGCAGAGCCGCGTACCGGTTCCTGATACGGATGGCGGCAGCGCCGTCGTGCCGTTCCATCCCGGACGCGACCGTGACGAGGCCACCCCGGAGCAACTCGTTGTCGATCTCGAGCTGCTCGTAGCCGGGAGCGATCCCGTTCTCGTCCGGCGCAACCCACATCTGAACGAAGTGAACGGGTTCGTCGTGCGGCTCGCCGCCGTCGGGCAGCCGCCACGAGTCGTTCTTCTCGGAGTGCCGGATGCCTCGGCCGGCGCTCATCCGTTGGGCCAGCCCGGGGTAGATCACGCCCGAGTTGCCGGTCGAGTCCTGGTGGACGAGCGAACCCCGCAGTACCCAGGTGACGATCTCCATGTCGCGGTGCGGGTGGGTCTCGAAGCCCGCGCCTGCGCGCACCGTGTCGTCGTTGTTGACCAGTAGCAGCCCGTGATGGGTGTTGGACGGGTCGTAGTGGTGGCCGAATGAGAAGGAGTGCTTGGAGTCGAGCCAGTTGATCTTTGTCTTGGGGCGGTCGTCTGCGCGGCGGATGTCGACCTTCGACCGCTGTGCCATGTCGGCCATGATGGCCCCTTCCCATCTTTATGACGCATCATTAAGGTGCATGACGTGTCAATCAGATCCCGGCGTGACGCATTCCCGACCCCGCCACCCGAGGTCCCGCCGCCTGCCGCACCCGCGGGCGCGGGCGCCGCGGTGTCCTGGCTGACTCGGCGGGAGCAGCGCGTATGGCGGCGCTACCTGCTCATGACCAGCCAGCTCACCGTGTGGATGAACCGCCAACTCGCCGCGGAGGCGGGGATCTCGCTCGCCGACTACGACGTTCTCGTCCGCCTCACCGACACCCCCGAAGGGCGCCTGCGGGTGACCAAGCTGGCCAGGGAGCTCTCGTGGGAGCAGAGCAGGCTCTCCCATCACGTCGCCCGGATGCAGCGGCGTGGCCTCGTGGCGCGCGAGGAGTGCGCCGACGACGGCCGCGGTGCCCTCGTCGTGCTCACGGAGCGTGGCCGCGCCATGATCGAACAGGCCGCTCCCGCTCATGTTGCTTTCGTCCGTGAGCATGTGTTCGACATGCTCACGGAAGCCCAGGTCGACGCCCTCGACGCGATCGCCACGTCAGTACTGGCCCGGCTCGCCGCGGACGACCACCCGTCGTCCGCCTGATTCGCCACCCGTGCCCCGGGATTTGTCGTCAAGATCATGAGGTCTCGGGCTCGAGATAGGGCGGCGGGGTAACCGTGATCCTTCTGCCCAGTGTCGTGGTCCACTCGAAGACACCCTCACGTGGCTGGCTGATCTGCCAGCCACCGCGATGGCGCATGCGGTGATGTCGCCGACACAGAAGGCCCAGATTGTCCAGCGCTGTCCGGCCGCCCACGGCGTCGGGGACGGTGTGGTCGAGCTCGCAGTGGATCGCGCGCCGGGCGCACCCGGGCATGCGGCAGGTGCGGTCGCGGGCGCGCACGTGACGTACCTGCGCCGGGGTGGGGTGCCGGCGGTCGGAGACGTCGAGGAGGACGCCGCGCTGGTCGGTCAGGAGCCGCCGCCAGGTCGACCCTGGCCGAGCGGCCATCTCGCGGGCGACAGCTCCGGGGATGGTGCCGACACCTGGGATCTCACCGGGCTCCGACGACATGCCGAGCAGTGTGGTCACGGGCACGACCACCTGGACTTCGCAGGAGAACGGCCGGCCGTGCTCAGCTCGTCCGGTGAGCAGGTCGACGACGACGTCGGCCCGGATCTGGTCCGTCGTCCGTTCGTCGTGGGTATCCCGGGCGGCGACGATCTCGCGGGTCACCTGGTCGACTCGCCGGTAGCAGGCGTCTGCATCCTCCGCCGGGAGCAACGCGGACAGCGTGCTGCTGCCCTCCTCGCCGGGACGAACCCAGACCCGTCGCGCGGCTCTTCGTGAACGGGCCCGCTCCGCCGAGCCGTCGGGGTCGATCCGCTGGACCGTGCGTCGGCACGCATCGGCGAAGGCTCCCTGAGTGGGACGTGGCCCGCCTTCCAGCACGCGGCTCTCCACGGCGGCCGCCAGTTCGTCGTTCAACGGGCGAACGGCGCGTTCCAGGGATCTCAACCGAGATAGATCGATTGCCCCGTTTTTCAGTGCCGCCAACGTGTGGGGGAGCCGATCCGTGATCGTGCGCGCGTAGGTCATGTCCCGCGCCACCGAGGTGGCGGAGGCGCCGACCTCGATCGCCACGTCCTCCGGGGCGAGCTCGTCAAAAGTCCCGGTCGCCGACTCGCGCGGCGGATTCATATGAGTGATGGCCGATAGATCCTCCATCATTCCTGCCTGAAGCCAGCCGAGCACCTTTAACTTGGTGCGATACCTGTCGACACGATGACGGAATCGCCGCAAGAAGGGCGTGGCCTGATCCAGGTCGCTCCTCGCGGTTCCGGCGCCGGTTGCCGCGATTGCCTCGGCCAGGATCGCGTGGAGTGCGCCCACCAGGTCGAACGAGACGTCTGATCGCTGCGGTTCGGAATCCATACCCGCTGCCGTCGACGCCCGGGCCATGGAGCTGTCGAACTGATCCATCAGGTTCACCGCCCACCGTCAGCAAAATTCTTCGAACATGCGTTCGATCCTAGGGTAGGGTCGGCTCTGCTGGCAAGGGTTCGGGCGAGTCGCCCCGAGGGTGACCTGATCTGTAGGTGGGTCGTTTCGTGGGTGAACGGAAATAAGTAGATGAATTATATGGATAGCAAAGACGGGCAAATTCTTTTGCTTCTTCAGTGGCTAACGATCATTCTTGTTGGTGGCTGCACGGGAAACGTTCTCCGTCGCGGTGTGTGGTGCGGCCTGTCCGACCGCCTCGGGTCGGAGCCCGACGCCGACCGCACGGGCGAGCACGCGCTGGGCGGCCGGTATCCGGGCGAGGAGCCGGACCGGCATGGGCGCCGTGACCGGCTTGTCGCCGGCCTCCAGCACCGGGCGCAGCAACCCTCGTTGGGCGACCCGCTGCGCAAGCTGGGTGAGGATGGTCGGTGGCGTGCGGCGACGCTGTACCGCGGCCAGGCACCCGGGCGGTGGTGCGGTTCCGGTGCCCCGGCCGGCGAGCAGGGGCGCACGGAGGATACGTGCCGCGGCGACCGCGTCCTGGATCGCCAGATTGATCCCGACCCCGCCGATCGGCGACATCGCGTGGGCTAACGGTACACCAGCATGGGGGTTGGGCGGTAGTGTTCGAACCATGCAGGAGACGGACACGGCGGACGCCTACGCGCGGCTCAGCAAGAACCCGACCGGTCGCAAGGAGTCGTGCGAGAGGCAGCTCCGGGAGATCGGGCAGGCTGCGGCCCGGAACGGGCACAGGATCACCTATCGGGCGAAGGATGACAACTTCTCCGCGTGGAAGCGGAACGTCAAGCGTCCGGGCTGGGAGGCGATCCTTCAGCGGATCGATGCCGGGTTGTGCAGGGTGCTCTATATCTACAGCTATGACCGGATGATGAGGCAGCCCAGGGACTTGGAGGAGCTGATCGACCGTGCGGAGCGGCGAGGGCTGATCGTGGTGACGGCTGCCGGTGCGGCCCGGGATCTGTCGAACTACAGCGATAGGCATTACTTGCGGGGGGAGATCGCGGCGGCGGTGCACTACTCGGACGCGAACTCCGCGAAGAGTAAGTCTGCTCATCGTGAGCTGGCGGAGGCTGGGCATCCGCATGCGGGCGGGTATCGCCCTTTTGGTTTTCGGCTGGTGTCGGGGCGGATGATGCCGGATCCGGATGATCCGGGGGAGATGATCCCGGCGCCTGCGACGTATGTGGTTGATCTCGCTGAGGCGGAATCGGTGCGGATGATCTACGGCGAGTTTTTGGCTGGAGTCAGCCCGGGGCGGATCGCCGAGCGGCTGCATGCGGCCGGGGTGTCGACGGTGACGGGTGTTGCGTGGACCTCGCGGGCGGTGAAGAAGCTGCTTCAGTCGGGGGCGCCGGCCGGGTTGCGGTTGCATCACGGTGTGGTGGCGGCGGTGGGGACGTGGGAGCCGATCGTGCCGCGGGGGCAGTGGGAGGAGGCGCAGCGGATGTTGGCGGAGCGGGCGGCGCCGTCGCCTGCTGCGAAGCATGAGTACCTGCTGACGGGGCTGGTGTTCTGTGGGCGGGAGGGGTGCGGGAAGCCGATGAGGACGATGTCGGGTGGGGTGAAGGGCTATCCGAGTTATTCGTGTTCGGCTCGTCAGGGGTATTTCGGGTGTGGGCGGGTGGATGCGTCGTCCGCGCGGGTGGATCTTCATGTGTCGAGGCGGTTGGCGACGGTTGTGGATGATCCGGATTCGGCTCGGCCGGGTGAGGGTCGGGAGTTGCAGGTGGCGGCGGCTGTCGCGGCGCGGGATGCGGCGAAGCGGCAGCTGGAGGAGATCGCTGAGGACTACGGCGAGGAGCGGATCACCCGGGTGGAGCGGGATGCGGCTCGGCGGCGGCCTGCGGAGCGGTTGGAGGCTGCGGAGAGGGTGTTGGCGGAGCGCCGTCCGGATCTGAGTCTGATCACGCAGGGGAAGCGCTGGGTGGACATGGATTTCCCGCATAGGCGGGCGGTGGCGCGGGCGTGTGTGGAGCGGGTGGTGGTGGCGCCGTTGGCGGCGCCGAATGGTGGTAAGTGGGATGCGTCGAGGGTCCACGTCGACTGGCGGTGAGTGGGCTGGTTGCCTGCGGCTGTTGGGCTCTCGCTAGCCTGGCCCCCTCACAAGGGGGGTACAGGTGGAGGAGAAGGAACACCAGGAACGGCGGGGGGTTGCTTCGGCGGGCGCGGTGGTGGCTTTGGCTCTCGGCGGGATGTTCGCGTTGGGGGCCGTTCTGTCGCCGGATGACGACATCGCAGCCGCGCAGCCTGGGCTGACGGCGACATCGGCGAGTGTGGCCGCCCCAAGGTTTACCTCGCCGAGCCCGGATGCTGCCGCGAGCACTGCGGCCGTGGCAACGACATCGACGGCCTACAGGGCTGCCGTGAGAGATGGCATCGCGGACCCGGACGCCAACGACATCGCCCGTTACTCCCGTCTCCTGGCGGACGGGGTGGAAGCCTGCGGAGAGCCGGAAAGTCAGGTACTCAGAGAGGTTGAGGCCGCCCAGACGATGTTGGCGCACAAGGGCATCAGGCAGAGCAGGGCCACGATCCTCGGTCAGCTGCAGGGCATGGGTGAGTTCGGTGTTGACTGTCTGACGCTCCTCGCCGTGTATGTGACCGGCATGGGCGGGACCTAGAGCGTCTACCTCCCAGCCGGGTTGCCCTCGTCTCGCCACCCGGGCCGATTCGTGTCCAGCCAGCGCTCGACGTCCGCGCGCAGCCACAGGCGGACTCGGCCGTCCGTGCTGGCATACCAAGGCGCCGGGAAGTCCCGGAACCGAGAGATCACGTAGGCGCGGGCGGTAGTAACCCCGAGCCACGCCCGGATCTCAGCGATGCCCACCAGCTCATCCGGTGTCGCTGGCCGTGGTCTACCGGTGCTCTCCACGGGGTGCACGCTGACTGCATCGACATCGATACTCTGTGCGCACTTCCGGTGTCGATGCAGACGCGCTACGGTGCCGGGTATGAGTGAGCCCCACCGGCCTGTCCGCCGATGGGGCTCTGTGGCCGACCCTGGCGAGAGGACCGACCGATGACCCCATCATCCCAGGCTGCGGACGACCAGGCCCCGTACGCGGCTGTTCCGCATGCGGCCCGGATCGACGAGCCCGGGTTCCGGATCCGGGAGAGCCATGTTGACGGGACCGTTGACGTGATGGCTGACCTCGGTGTAAGCGCCGGCCGGTTCGTCGACAAGCTGTCCATCCACACCCGGATCGCCGCGGTTCTCACCGGCGCGTCGGTCGTCGATGGGGTGCTGATGCTGACGTTCTCTCGGCCGTCATGAGCGCGCACCTGTATCTGGATGCGGCCCGGCAGCGTGCTGCTGGCGTTATGGATCGCCGGCCGTTGCTGGTCGGCCTGCTGGTGCTTGACGGCCTGGGCGTGCCGGTCGAGCTGGTGAGCCCGTTCGGGTCGGAGACGGCGGCACGGCAGTGGGCCGCGCAGAACGAGGTGACCCGCTTCCAGGTGCTGCCTGCTCGGCCCGCCGCCGCGCCCCGCTGACCGGTCAGGTGTGGTGGCGCCATCCGGGGCGGTTGGCGTCGAGCCAGGCGTGGACGTCGTCGCGGTGCCAGAGGCGGAGTCGGTGGTGGTCGACGATCGGCGGCGGGAAGCGCCGCGAGTCGGCTACGCGCATGGCGTAGGAGCGGCTGACGCGGTCGCCGGTGCGGGATCCGTACCCGAGGAGGGTGCGGAGCTGGTCGATGTCGACGGCGGCGTCGATGTCGTCGAGGGTGACGGACTTCCGTCGGGGCCACGGTGGGTCCACGCAAGGTCACGTTAGGAGAGTCCGCGGGGGATCTTCGTGCGAAGTCCTCGTGCGGCACCTAGGGATGTCTGGTTTGTCCTGACGTGGGCGTCATGTGTATCGATTTATTCTCTCCGTAACCGCCATGCGCGTTACGTAACGTACCGATGACTCTTGTGGCTCAATTTCAACACAACAATCCGACTTTTTGCCACGAAACCCGTCGCTTGACGGAGTCATATGGCGTTGCGTATTCGCGTGACAGCACACGGGGAGCCATCTCGCCACCGCGCCGATCCGGCGTCGGGTGGCCTTGACGAGAAAGTGCGGGCAGCAGTGAACGCGGCCCGCGATCCAGGACGACCGCCCCGGAGAAGGTGGTTCGCTGCCGGCTGGGCGGCCGGAGCAGTGGAGGGCTACTACCACGGCTCCTCTGGCCGGGAGATCACTCCCAGTCGTCCCGAGGGGGACGATCCGGATCGTGATCAGAACTGAAGTTATCTAGGTCGGCGTCATCGAAGTCGTCGCTGAAGTCCGGCACCGTGGGGGCGGAGCCGGACCGTCGGCGGAGGTCGACGCCCGACTGGAGGGCGGAAGCCCCCACCCTCGCAGGCTGTTGAGATCTGAGCGTCGCGAGCATGGACAGCAGTAGCTCCCGCTGATCAGCGGTGAGCGTCTCGTCCGCGCGAATCGCTTCTTCTGGTGACACCGTCTGCCCTGACGGCAGGTCGTCCGGTAGCCACATACCGAGCCGGCGGCGCAGTTCGACGACGGGGATGCGGAGCGCCGCGGCGAGGTCTGGGGCGCGCTCCTCGGGGATGCGGTGGACGCCCCGCTCGTAGTTGTTGATCTGCGTCTGGTGGACGCCCACGACCTTGGCGAAGGCAGCGGCGCTCCGGTAGCCGGCCTCGGTGCGGGCCGAGCGCAGCCATGCGCCTGCGCGCATCTGCCGCTGCATCTGCTCCAGCTGATCAGCGTCGTCCACAGGGCTTAAGTCTTGCATGACAAGCATTGCCTGTCGTGGCTTACCCCCGGCTTGGCGTTGGCTTACCCCCTAGTAGGACAACGACTTAGGGCTAGCCTTGACAGGCATAAGCCTTAAGACTTAACTCGCACCATGCACACAGACCTGGATGACCTGCGCGTATGCAGGGGGGACCGGATCCGTGCGCTCCGCAAGGGGCGCGGGATGTCCCAGATCGAGCTAGCCAGACAGGCCCGTATCGGTCAGACGCACCTCTGGCGCATCGAGGCCGGTAAGAGCGGCGTCGGTGACGCGGTGCTGATCAGCCTGGCGAAGGCGCTAGAGATCGAAGTCGCAGACCTGTTCGCACGGCCAGTGCCGGGGCCTGCCCGTAGCCCGATGTCCAACAGGGACGTGGCGTGACGAAGGCAGAGGCGGCCAAGGCCGCCCGGGAAGCCCGCCGCGCCGCCGAGGCAGCCCGCGAGCAGGAGCAGTTCGAGCGGGACATGGACGCGTTCTACGCCTCCGGCGGCTGGACCAAGGAACGGCGCGCACGGTTCGCGCCGATCTGGGAGTCCCACCTGCGGTCCGTCGCCGAGCGGCAGGCCGCCGAGGAGGCCGCGCAGACGGTCGAGCCGACGGCGGTCGAGGCCGCGTGACCCCCACAAAGAGCGACGCCCGGTCGAACACCCCTGGAAAGGCACGACCGGGCGTCATTGGGCCCTACGAAGAGGAGCACCAACCCGTGACCACCGTACAGCCCGACCCCACGCGGGTCGACGACCCGGAGCCGGCCACGCTGCCGCTGCCGCGTCGCACCCCCGGCCGCACCTACCCCGGCCGCCCGCCGATCGAGCGGACCGCCCCGGACCTGCCGCCGTCCACCACCGCGCTGATCGCGCTGCTCGCCGGCGCCACGGGGGTGTGTGGCTGATGAGCGTCCTCGACACCACCACCGTCCAGGATGCGGCGGCCGAGCTGCTGCTCTCCGGCGCCGTCCAGATCCACCAGGCGTCCGTGTGGGGCCAGTCCCCGCAGGTGGCCGCGCTGATCCGGCCGGGGGACGGCGACCGGCGCCGGCCCCACGCCGTCACGTTGAAGCACGGGATCTGGGACTGCGACGCGCACCGGTCGAGCACCTGCGCGTGCTGCGTCGCCGTCCAGACCGTGACCGCCGGAGCGCGGGCGTGACCGCCCCCGCGCGCACCCGCACGGTCCGCACCGCGGCCCCGGCCAACCCGTGGCGCACGAAGGCCCTGGACTACCTGCGTTCCAGTCGGGTCATCGTCCTCGCGCTGTCCCGCCGGAACCTGAACCTGCCCCCCGACAGCGTGATCGCGGACATCGCGCCGGCCGACGACGCACACGGCCTGTCGGTGCGGGTCCGGGTGACGCTCGACGAGTACCGGTGGGAGTGCGGCGAGCACCCGATCCGGAACGGCTGGGAGGGCTGCTCGCATCGTCTTGCGGTCCAGATGGTGACGGGCTGGGCGGAGCTCGGCGGGCGGTGGGACGCGTGAGCGACGACGAGCACTGGTACCCGGCGCTGTCCTGGTCGGACGGGGCGCTCCGCGTAGACGTCGAGTCCGGGGTCGTCTGGCCGTCGGTGACAACGATCCTCGGAGAGATCTGCTCGAAGCCCGCGCTGCGCGGCTGGACCGGGCGGGAAGCGGCGAAGTTCGCGCTCGGCAACACCACCACGCTCGCCGGGATGGTCGAGGGCGACCAGTACGACGACGCCGTCCGGCTGGTCGCCGAGGCATCCACCCGGATCGCCGAGGACGCCGCCGAGACCGGTGTGCAGGTGCACCGCTGGCTGGAGGCCCACCTCAAGGGCGAGCACGCCGACTTCACCGACGAGCAGTGGGACCGGGTCGAGCCGTTCATCCCGACGTTGGTCGACTTCTTGGAGCGGACCCGCCCGACGCTCGTGTGGGCCGAGGCCACCGTCTACAACCTGCAGGTCGAGTACGCGGGCACCAGCGACATCGGGCTGACGTTCCCGTTCCCACTCGCCGTGATCGACAAGTCGGGGCGGTTGCTCGGCACGATCCCGGCCGGGGTGCTGGTCGTGGTCGACCTCAAGACCGGGAAGTCGATCTGGCCGGACGCCTACCACCAGATCATCGGCTACCTCGAGTGCACCCACCTCGACCCGAAGAACGGCAACCCGGTCATGCCGATGCCGCGGGCCGGCGGCGGGGTGGTGCTGCACGCCACCCCCGCCGGATGGCGGCTGCACCCGGTGCTGCCAACGCCGTCGATGCGGCGGGCGTGGCGGCACGCACGGGCCTGGTTCGACACCGTCCGCACCCACCACACCGCCGCAGCCGGGATCGGTTTGCAGGCGGACGGCGGGTCGCTGCTGCTGGAAGACCTCCCCGGCATCCCCGCGGCGGTGGCCGCGGCGCTGGCGTGGGCTGACCCGCCGGTGCGGACCCTCGCAGAGCTGGAGGCGTTCGGCCCGGAGGCGTACGGGGCTCAGCCCGGTATCGGTCCGAAGCGACTGGAGAAGGCCCGCGGCCTGCTCGCGCTGGAAGGCCGCACCTGGCCTGTCGCTGCGCCGGCTCCCGCGCGTGCTCGTCGCAGGAAGGTGGCGGCGTAGCCATGCCGATCACAGTGCCGTCGATCCTTGACGCTCAGCGGTCCGGTGTCGAGGACGGGCGGATCCGTCCCGGCACCTCCAAGCCCTCGACGAACCCCAACGCGAAGCCGGGGACGCGGGTACCGGTCCGCCTCCAGAAATGGCGTCTCACCTCCTCCAACCAGAAGGCCATCGAGGCTGTCGCCACCCGGTTCGGTGGCACCCCCCAGCCGTGGGCGGAGTCCCGCCGCGGCACCCAGTGGGAAGTGATCACCGAAACGAACCGGCTTCCGATCTTCATCCCGCCGGCGGTCGCGCTTGACCAATGGATGGAGCTGTGGTCCGGCGGGAAGTGCCTGCGCCGCTGCGAGGGTGGCCCCGGTGCGGTGAACACCCGAAACCGCCGGCCGTGCGAATGCCCGTCGGACGATGCGGAGCGGATCGCGCTGGCGAAGCAGAACCCGCCCGCGGCCTGCAAGACCATGTCGCGGTTCCGGGTCCGGCTGCTCGACGTGCCCGGTATCGGGTTCTGGCGAGTGGAGTGCGGCGGGTTCCACGGGGCTGTCGAGATGAAGGCCACCGTCGACACGCTCGCCGCGCTCGCCGGGCAGGGCCGGCACGTTGCCGCGTTCCTGCGCCTTGACTGGCGTACCGAGCCGGGGAAGCAGTACGTCGTCCCGACGATCGAGGTCCCGGAGACAGAACGGCAGATCCTCGCCCAGACCGCCACCTTGAACGAGATCGCCGCTGGGCATTCGTCGCTGGGCATGCCGACCGCCCGGCCGCAGATCACCGCCGGCCCGGCCACCGCGCCCATCCCGGCACCGGCCGCTCCGCCGCCGGCTGACAGCGCCGACCCCGAGCAGGTGACCGCGCAGGTCCGCCAGATCGCCGCCGAGCTGCGCGCCGTCGCTCTCACCGACCGGGACGCCGGCACCCGCATCCGCGCGATCGGCAACGAGGCCCACCGGCGGGGGCTGCTTGACGAGTACATCCCCGACACCGACCCGGCCACGACCGTCCGGGACACGGTGCTCGACCTCATCGCCGCAGTGGCGGCCGGCCACAAGGACGGTTCCGAATGAGCACCCATCGCGGCCGGCGCCGCATCCCCCGGCCCACCCTCCCGCTGGACCTGCTCGCGAGGCCCGCGCTCACGGCGGGCGCGGTGGTCGTGGTCGTCGCCGGCTGCGTCGTCGGCGTCACCGTCACCCGGCACGACCCGGTGCGGGTGATCCCGGTCGGCTCCGTCGTCCCGCTGCCCACGCCGTCGCCGTCCGTGTCGCCGCTGACCGGGGTGCGGCGGCCGGTGCCGGTGTGCTGGGCGGGCGGCGCCGCCGTCGTGCAGGTCTGTGTCACGCAGGACCCGCGCGCGGTGGTCGACGGCTCGGCGGTCCGCCGATGAGCGACGTCGACCCTGCGGACTCCTGGGAGCACCCGGAGCGGTGGAACCACCAGGACAACGGCCGCCTGTGTGACGCCTGCTGGGACGACTGGCCCTGCCAGTACGCCCTGGACGATGCCGCTCCCGAGCGCACCGTCCTCCGCGCCGGAGACCAGGCCCTCGAAGACCTGCTCGACCGGCTCGACGACGCCACCGCCGACCGCTCCGGCTGGGTCGAGCCCGACCAGCGGCCGGTCATCGTCCGCCACGTCAAGGAGTTCGTGGTGTGGGTTGACGCCGACCCCGACGTTGAGGATGTGGCCGCCGGCTGGCGAGACGAGCCGTACGGCCTTGTCGATGCGGACGACGAGCCGTTCGACGCCTACATCGACGTTGAGAACGTCGACAGCCGGTGGGGGTCCGTGTACGAGCGCAGGTCCGGGCCGGCGTGGAAGTGCCCGGACTGCGGTCTGCTGGCCGGGCCGGACCTGCTCCGGCACTACACGCACCGGGTCGACTGCCCGCGGGTCGCGCTGGTGGCGGCGTCGTGACCGCCTCCGACCTCCAGTCGCTACTCGCCGACGAACACGACACCGACAAGGCCGCCGAGGACCTGGCCGACGAGATCGACGAGGCGCTCAGGTCCGACCTCAACCACTTCCTGTCCGACGGCTGGCGCGCCCAGGTCGACGAGGACGGCATCGACGCCGACCCGTGGGAGCTCGTCGCGGTCGGCCCGGATGGCCGGGCCTATCTCGTCGACATCACGGTCCGGCTGCGGCCTTTCGAGGGGGACAACGATCATGTCTGAGAGCTACCTCATGTTGGACCTCGACGACATGTTGCGCCGCGCCGAAGCCGGCGACATCGACGGGACCGACGTCAGCGCGCTGGTCGCTGACGTCCGCCGGAAGCACCGGCTTCTGGTCGAGGCGGAGACGGCGCGTCACACCGCCGAGAAGCAGGTCTTCGACGTCAGCGGCGAGCTGTCCACCGCCCGCCGCGTGATCGACGCGGCGCAGAGCATGCTCGGCGCGGCTCTGATGCCCGGCCACCCGGAAGGTGGGCCGC
Organism: Frankia sp. Mgl5; assembly: GCF_023242985.1. NCBI lineage: Bacteria > Bacillati > Actinomycetota > Actinomycetes > Frankiales > Frankiaceae > Frankia > Frankia sp. Mgl5. The sequence goes on from NZ_JALKFY010000609.1 coordinate 67,321, forward strand.
TCCTCGGTGAGGGCATCCGGCAGCTCGTCGCCGAGCTGGAGACGGTGCGCGCCGACCGCGCCAGCGCCTACGCCGCGGCACTCGACGCAGATCAGACGCTCGGCGCGGCCCGGCGTGCGCTGGCCGACGCTGAAGCGCAGCGCGCCGAAGCCCACGATGACCGGGATCGGGCGCGGGACATCGCCGTCGCCCTCGAGCAGGAGAACGCCATCCTGCGGCAGGGGCTGGAGCGGATCCGGGACCGGGCGGACGTGACGCCGGAGGAGGCGCAGGCCAACGAGCACGCGGGGATCCCGTGCGCGTTCTGCTCGGCGGCCGGGATCGCTCAGTACGTGCTCGACATGACCGACCCGGCGGCCGGCCAGTGACCGCGCCCACGATGCCCCGCGTGCAGGGCCAGCCGCCCCGCGGCCTCGGCATCCCGTTCCCGCCCGAGCTGGACGACGCGGCCTGCCGGGACCTCGACGACGCGGAGTTGATGCATCCGGGCGTCGACCACGTGGAGGGCAACAACGCCGCGCTCCGCGTGTGCGCGGCCTGCCCGGACGAGTCCCGCTGGTCGTGCCTGGGAGACGCGCTGGCGTGGCCGGGGCCCGTCAGCGGTGTTTGGGGCGGACGGACCGAGAACGAGATCAACACGATGAAGAGGAAGACCCGCCATGCCTGACCCGATCGTGATCCCGATGGGCCGCGCCGTTCTCTGCGACTGGTGCAGCGAGGACCTCACCGACGACACCCGCACCGGCGGGTTCCTGTTCCAGTCCAAGGCCGTCGGGCCGTGCTGCGCCGAGCGGACCGAGAAGGACGTCCGCTCGTACGGCGAGGAGCGGTTCATCCGGGGCCGGTGCACGCCGGGGATGGCGTTCGCGGACTGGGTGCGCCAGCTGCGCGCCCAGGTCCCGGGCGGCGACTCGATCACCATCGTTCGCGGCGACGACGTCCAGGGCGCGCTCGACCAGATGTTCGGCGGCGGCTGAGCCCGGCCCGATGAGACCCCGGCGCTGGCAGCCCTACCCCCCCGGGGAGGCCGGCGCCGGGCTGGGCGGGGCGTCCACCCCCGAGGCGCCCCGCCCACCAGACCTGAGACCCGCCCCGGGCCGCGTGCAGACGACACCGCCGCCCGGGGCGCACCCCGTAGAGAAGAGGAGCCCGTGACCGAGATCGTCCCGTTCGACTTCGAGGGCACCGCCGTCCGCGTCCTCACCATCGACGGCGAGCCGTGGTGGGTGGCCGGCGACGTGACCCGGGTTCTCGGCTACCGCCTCGCCAGTGACGCCGTGCGGTGGCTCGACGACGACGAAAAGGGTACGCAGCCAGTGCGTACCCCTGGAGGAGTCCAGAACGCCCTGGTCGTGAACGAGCCGGGCCTGTACTCGCTGATCCTCCGCAGCAAGATCGAAGAAGCGAAGCGTTTCAAGCGCTGGGTCACCCACGAGGTCATCCCGTCAATCCGCCGGACTGGCCGCTACGAGGTGGCCCCGGCTCCCGCCGCCCCGGCCGCGCTCATGCCCTCGCACGCGGAGGCTCTCCGCGGCTGGGCTGACGCCCTCGAGCAGCAGCAGATCGCCGTTGCCCGCGTCGCCGAGCTGGAACCATCGGCCCGCTCGTTCGATGTCCTCGCCGCGGCGCACGGCGACTACTCCGTCGCCGGAGCCGCGAGCATCCTCAACCGCGACGAGAACATTCACACCGGCCGCGACCGGCTTTTCGTGACCCTGGAGAAGTTCGGCTGGATCTACCGGGAGCGCGCCACCCGCCGGTGGGTCGTCTACCAGAAGGCGGTGGACGCGGGCCGGGTTGTCGGCCGTATCCAGAAGCCTTTCCGTCACCCGCGTACCGGCCTTTCCACGGTGAGTACTCCGCAGGTGCGGGTGACCGTCAAGGGCATTCACGACCTGCACCGGCGGCTCGGGGGCATCGGCCCGATCGACCTGTACATCGCCGAGGCCCCGCCCGAGGAGGAAGAGGAGTTCGCCGGGGCGCAGATGATGCTCCTTGACGGTGGTGCCGCGTGACCGCGACCCAGCTCGACCTGCTCGCCGCGCTCGACCCGGCACCGCCCGCGGCCACGCCGTGGACATTCGCGGCGCCGTCGCCGTACGGGCCCAACGCCCACGACCCGCGCGCCGCGCTGCTGGACCACCTGGCGGTCGCTGTCGCGCTGCACGGCGGTGACCTCGCCGGCTGGGACGGCCAGGAGCCACCCCGTAGGCCCGACGCCCCGGAGCTGCTGCCGCGTCGTATCCGCGCCGGTATGCCCGCCGGCTGGTCGGCCACGGTGGGCATGGCCGACGCGATGCTCTACACGTCCAAGATGGCCGGCCGGGCCGGGCTGGCGTACAACACGTGGTCCCGTGCCCTGGGCGACCTGGCCTGCCAGCCCGGCGGGGCCAGCCTGTTCGGCCAGCACTGGTGCGCCGACCCGCACGACGGCTGCCCGAACGGCGGGCCGAATGTCGGCCCGAGCTGGCCCGAGCTGGCTGCCCGGTGCCGCTGGGCGATCGGCCGGCCGGAGTGGCAGGAGCCGCTCGACGAGCTCGGCGCGCTGCTGGCCGATGACGCGCTGGGAGCCGCGGCGTGACCGCCGGGCCCTGGCCGACGGTGGCCCGCTGCTCCTGTGGCCGGCTCGACATCGAGCACGACTTCCGCGACGCCACGAAGACGCTGCCCGAGCGCCGCGTCGGCACCGACGACGG
>NZ_JALKFY010000511.1:0-386 GCF_023242985.1 Frankia sp. Mgl5
CATTTACTCCAATCACAATCAAGAACCGATCATCGCCGAAGCGGTTGGTTTTCGCGACAACAAAGTGCTGCTGATGCCTCTGGGCGAACTTGCTTCAATCGGTCCGGGTTGTGACGTGGTTGCGACTGGAAAACCCTTGACTGTGAAGGTAGGACCGGAAATTCTCGGCTCTATCCTGGATGGATTGGGTAGGCCGCTGACCGGAGCGGCTCAACCGTTTGGCTTAACCAGTTATGCGACCGACAATCAGCCGCCAAATCCTTTATTGCGGCCCCGAATTACAGAGCCGCTTGGGGTAGGGGTTCGGGCGATAGACGGGCTACTCACCATTGGCAAAGGACAGCGGGTCGGGATTTTTGCCGGGTCAGGTGTAGGGAAAAGTACAT
>NZ_JALKFY010000512.1:0-383 GCF_023242985.1 Frankia sp. Mgl5
GAAGGAGCTGTTTCAGCTTTGGCAGTGGGAGGAGGGAGAGGAGATTCTTTCCAATCATCGCAAGGTTCGCGACTTTTTGGGCGGCATGATTGATCGGGCGGAAGAGCTGGGGATTGAAGTGGTGCCTACGTTTGCCGCCATGGCATATCCGGCCGGAACGATTGCCAAAGAAACCTACGATGAGCTGAAAAGCATTTTGATTAAAGGGATTACGGAAGCCGGCCCATTGGATGCCATCTGTCTGGCGCTTCACGGGGCGGGTGTTGCGGAAGGCGTAGACGATCTGGAAGGTGATCTGTTGCAGGCGGTCCGGGACGCAGTTGGCTACTCCATACCGCTGATCGTCACACTTGATTTGCATGGTAACCTGACGGAAAAAATGG
>NZ_JALKFY010000513.1:0-381 GCF_023242985.1 Frankia sp. Mgl5
GTTGTGCTGGGTATTTTGCCGGTGGTGATCGCCGCGTTTGCCTATCCGCTCGGCAACCGCAAAATGATGGCCGCAGTTCAAGGACGGCTTGACGCCTATGAACGGGTATTGGGGATGACGCTTGCCAGTACACCGTTTTGGCTGCTGCTTTCTTTCTATGGCCTAGCCGTGGACGGAGCGCCCAGCTATGGGCAAACCTTTCAATCAATTGTTGTCGCCATTTCGTCCGGTCTGATTGCCACTGTGCTGTTTTTCTCCGCTACCGATATGGTGAAAGGGAGTGCCAGCCAGCTTGCGGCAGTGGAAGCTACCCAGGCGGGGGAAGTGATTTTTGCCGTGTTACTGGAAATGATGATGGTCCATGCAGTGGCTCCATCGCTC
>NZ_JALKFY010000514.1:0-381 GCF_023242985.1 Frankia sp. Mgl5
GGTCATAGCAAGTGCGCGCAAAACGCACTTCTTGCAATTGTTGCGATTGACGCAACGACCTTACCTCGACCGGCGGCGAAATGGTGGACAGCACCTCCAGTACATGTGCCACCTGCTGGCTGGCCAACCGGTAATAACGATGGCGTCCCTGGGTTTCCAACGCAAGCAGATTGCCATCCACCATTTTGGCCAGATGGGCACTCGCCGTCTGCGGGGAGACGCGAGCGACATAGGCAAGCTCACTGGCCGGCAGCGCGCGTCCGTCCATCAGTTCATGCAGCATCGCAGCGCGAGTGGGATCGCCGATTAACGCAGCAACAATTGTAATATCAGGGTATGCATTCATATTTCGATGATAAGCGAATTCCCGATGTATTACAA
>NZ_JALKFY010000515.1:0-381 GCF_023242985.1 Frankia sp. Mgl5
CAGTAGCTGAAGCGCTTTACCATGCAGGTTTTGCCAATGATAGCGACGTTGAGATCAAATGGATAAACGCTGAACAGGTAACACCGCAAAACGTGGGCGAACTGCTGAGCGATGTCGATGGGATCCTCGTACCGGGCGGATTCGGCGACCGCGGAATTGAAGGAAAGATTAGCGCTACTCGTTACGCTCGCGAAAATCGCGTGCCGTTCCTGGGAATCTGTCTGGGGATGCAAGTAGCTGTGATCGAGTACGCCCGCCACGTTGCCGGCTTGGACGGAGCAAACAGCTCGGAGATCAATCCAGACACCAAATATCCTGTGATTGACCTCCTGCCTGAACAAAAAGAAGTGGAAGACAAGGGCGGAACCATGCGTCTTGGCT
>NZ_JALKFY010000516.1:0-380 GCF_023242985.1 Frankia sp. Mgl5
TCGCAGGAGCGGGTGATTCGGGCGGCGTTGGCGGATGCGGGGTTGACGACGGCTGATGTGGATGTGGTGGAGGGGCACGGGACGGGGACGCGTCTCGGCGACCCGATCGAGGTCGGTGCGCTGCTGGCGACCTACGGCACCGGTCGCTCGCCGGACCGTCCGGTGTTGTTGGGGTCGTTGAAGTCGAACATCGGGCACACGCAGGCCGCCGCGGGGGTGGCCGGTGTCATCAAGACGGTGCAGGCGCTGCGGCACGGCGTCGTCCCGAGGACGCTGCATGTGGACGCGCCCTCGTCGCGGATCGACTGGTCGGCGGGTGCGGTGTCGCTGGTGACGGAGCCGGTGGTGTGGCCGGAGACGGGCCGGCCGCGGCGGGCGGG
>NZ_JALKFY010000517.1:0-380 GCF_023242985.1 Frankia sp. Mgl5
TGCTGGTGATGGAGCAGGAAAGAGCCAAACAGCTGGGTTTGAAGCCACGGGCGCGTATCGTCGCTTCTGCGGTAGCGGGAGTTGATCCCTCTGTCATGGGTATAGGCCCGGTTCCTGCTGTGCAAAAGGTGCTGAAAAAAGCTGGATTAACCGTCGACCAGATCGGGTTGTTTGAATTGAATGAAGCGTTCGCCGCGCAAGTGGTTGCCTGTATCCGTCAGCTAGGGATCGATTCCGCGAGGGTAAACGTAAACGGTGGCGCGATTGCGCTCGGCCACCCTTTGGGCTGCAGCGGTGCCCGTATTTTGACCACTCTGCTCTACGAAATGGAACGCAGAGAGACGCGCTACGGCTTGGCTGCGATGTGCATCGGCGTGGGT
>NZ_JALKFY010000518.1:0-379 GCF_023242985.1 Frankia sp. Mgl5
TGACGAACGTTTTCCAGCATGTCATCCAGCGAATCGGATGGGAACTTTTCGCACATCGCGCGAGCAATCTCCCAGGCAACCACCGCTTCCGCCACCACGCTAGCAGCAGGAACGGCGCAGCTGTCGGAACGCTCAATGCTGGCAGAAAACGCTTCTTTTGTGTCAATATCGACACTCATCAACGGTTTATATAAAGTAGGAATCGGCTTCATCACACCGCGTACCACAACTGGCATACCAGTGGTCATGCCGCCTTCCAGACCGCCAGCCCGATTTGATTTGCGGCTGTACCCTTTGTTTTCCGCCCAGCTGATCTCATCATGAACCTGTGAGCCAGGCTGGCCTGCTGCTTCAAAGCCGATGCCGATCTCAACTCCTT
>NZ_JALKFY010000519.1:0-377 GCF_023242985.1 Frankia sp. Mgl5
AGCGATTGGTGCCCGGTTCTTTTGCACCGGTTCATGCGGCCTGGGGCTACGAGCATCGCAGCGCCATGATTCGTGTGCCGTTCAGCAGAGGGGAAACGGGAACGCATCTGGAGCATCGTTTGCCGGGTGCCGACACCAATCCGTATCTGGCGATGGCTGCCATTCTGTTAGCCGGGCTGGACGGTATTCGCAAGCGGATTGAGCCTCCTGCACCTGCCATTGGGGTTGATCTGTACCGCAATCCAGGCGATCACCGTCCTTTGCCGACGCGTCTCGATGTAGCTATGGAAGCTCTCTTGTCCAATGAATTGTTCACCCATTTCTTCGGTTCCCGCTTTATTCAGCATTACGTATCTCTGCGCATGAACGAGTGGCAG
>NZ_JALKFY010000520.1:0-376 GCF_023242985.1 Frankia sp. Mgl5
CTGCAACCGTCTGACCGGTCACAAGCGTCACCGTCCGCTCCAGCGCAGAAGGAATATGACGGAGCAAACCTCCGATATGCTTGCGAATGGCGCCAAACAGTTCAACTTCCGCATTGATCGGGCGATTGGCGTAATCGAGCCCCGCAGCCCACACATCAGGATCGTACGCGTTTCCGGAGAAGCTTCTCCCCGGTTCGGCCAATGCGAATTTTACCAAGGCGAGTGAGGTACAGTCGGAATCCACGATGTGCAACACAATCTGGCGGATTGACCATTTGCCGGGTGCTCTGGCTAAGTCTAAATCAGCTTCAGTCAATCCTTCCAGCGCGTTTTGCAAACGTGAAGGAGCCTGATCATAATAGTGCAAGATCTCCTT
>NZ_JALKFY010000610.1:0-39434 GCF_023242985.1 Frankia sp. Mgl5
GGTGGGTGTTGTGTATCTCCGCCAGGCGGGGGCCCGGCCGGGGGCCGGCCAGGCGGGTCGGGTATCAGGTGCGACGAGGGCATGGCTGCGCTCCTCTCCACGAGGGAAGGCGACGGTCAGGTGCTCGAAAGGCGGTGCGGGGGTCAGGTGTGGGTGCGGACCAGGTCGCCGAGCGCGGTGCGACCGCGGTCGATGAGCACCTGGTCCTGGTTGCGCAGGCCGGTGGTCAGGTAGGACACGGCCAGCCGGGCGGTCAGCAGCAGCAGCAGCCGCTGCTCATCTTCGGTCAGAGGGCGGCCGTAGCCGTCGAGGTACGCCTCGCGCAGGTGCGGCTGGCTAGGCCACATGGCGCCGCAGAGCCAGATCATGTCCTGGACGGCGAGGCCGTGTTCGGCGGTCTCGAAGTCGATCAGGGCCAGGGTGGTGGTGACCTGGTCCCAGAGCCAGTTGCGCGGTGCGGCGTCGCCGTGGAGGTAGACCAGCGGGAGGCCGGTGGCCAGGGCGACCAGGTCGTGGGCGACCTCGGAGACCAGTTCCCGCTCGTCGGGGTGCAGCAGTTCCTCGGTGGCCTTCAGGCACAGTGCCGCCTCGGCCGCCTGCGCGGTCATCGAGGCGGTGACCGCCTCGCGGGCGCCCTCGGGTTCAGCCTCGGGGTGGTCGTGCCAGCCCCGCAGCAGGGTGCCACCCAGGTGGTGGACCCGGGTCTCGATGTCCGGGTCCAGCGGCAGCCCGCGCACCACGGCGCCGGGGACCGCGGTGGTCAGCAGGGCGAGGGTGCGGGTGTCGTAGGCGATCAGGCGGGGGGCCGCGGTGGGGGGCAGTGCCGCCCTGGCGTGGCGGTGGGCGTGGATCTCCCGCTCGAAGGCGCGGCGTGAGGGGCTGATCTTGACATAGACGCTGGTGCTCTCGCCGTCCACGCGCCAGACCTGGGAGGTGCTGCGCGGCCAGGAGGTGTCGGTGGCCCGGGTGGTGCCGGGCAGGTGCTGCTCGGCCCAGCGGTGCAGGTCCTCGGGGATCGGCGCGGTGGGGGTCAACAGGGTCTCCAAGGGTGCTGGTCGGGGACGGCGGCGGCCCGGTGGGTCCGGGTCTGGACTGTCAACGCTGCAAGCGGGGCGGCGGGCACGGGGTGCGCCCGAGCGCCGGGGTGCTGGGTGGTCAGAAGTATTCGGTCAGCCACGGCTCGCGGTCGCAGGTCAAGGCGACCAGCGCGGTGACCGCTTCGCGGGTGCCGTCCACTCCGGCCAGGGTGGCGGCGGTGGCGGTGCGGTAGCCGCCGGCGTACCACAGACCGCGAGCTGGCGCATGGTCATCGTGCACGCGCCGGGCGGGTGCTGGCCGTTGGGGAGCAGGCGGCCTTTGCCGCCGTCGATGCTCAGGGTGTAGGCGCGGAAGCGGCCGGTGCCCTCGGTGATCGTCAGCGGCAGATCCGCGGTGAGGTGGGGCGGCCAGCCGCGCAGGCGCACGGCCTCGGCCGGGTCCAGGATCCGCAGCATCCAGGGGTGCCAGTGCCGGGCCTGGGCGGATCCGGCGCGGTGCAGTTGCTCCAGCAGCTCGGCGCCGGGGGGCAGGGCGGTGCGCTGGAAGGCGACGGTGGGGATGCGGCTGCCGAACGCCGCGGCCCTCGCCCAGCGCTGCCTCGACCTGGGGCTACGCGCCGAGGTCGTCGGCCCAGAACGCGGCAGTCTGGGCGCTCGCATCCGGGAGGCTCGCCTGGTCCCCTACCAGGGAGTCGTCGGCGGCTTCCTTGGCGCCGACGACCACATTGCCCTGCGTCTGCGCGACGGACGCCGCCTCGACCCGCGGCCCGCCAGCGACGTCCTCACCCACATCCGCGCTCTCGTCCAGGCCCACCGCACCGACCTGTGGGACCACGACGCCTCGTAAGCAGGGCAGCGCGGGCAGCGCCTCTGGTCGCCGGGGCCCGAGGAGACCGCGGAATACACCGACCACGAGGGAGACGACACCAAGATGGTCATGACATCGTCGGATAACGGACCATTATCCGGTAGTGCGATCCACTTCGGGCGGTAGTGACCTGCGAGAACCAAGCGGCCACCAGTGCGCGACTCGCGCAAGTTATCCGGTAGGTCGACGCGAAGGACGACGATGGCGGCGACGGTGACCAAGCTCGACACCCGGCGGGTCGGGACCAGCCCGACCATCCATGCCGCCGTCGACGCCTTCCTCGACGCTCCGACGATCAGGGGCAACCCGAACACGCTGCGCGCCTACATGAACGTGCTCGACCGGGTCGCCGAACTGCTCGGGCCGGACCGGGCGCTCGCCGACGTCGCCGACGACGAGGTCGGCGGCGCGCTGGCCACGTTGTGGGGGGCGGCGAAGCCGGCGACGTGGAACCGCAACCGCGCCGCAGTGGGCTCCTGGCTCACCTGGTGCGCGACCCGGCGGCACTGGGCCGCGCCGGCGGTCCCGGCGGCCACCGAACGGCGCCGCGAACCCGCCGACGACACCAAGGCCGTCTCCCGGTCGCGCATCGACCGGCTCTGCCGCCGGCGCGACGTCCCGCTGCGGGAGAAGACGCTGTGGCGGATGCTCTACGAGTCCGCCAGCAGAGCCTCCGCCGTCCTCGCGCTCAACATCGAGGACCTCGACCTGCCGAACAAGCAGGCCCGGGTCGTCGTCGAGGGCGGCGACACCATGTGGATCACCTGGGGCACCGACACCGCCCACCTGCTACCCCGGCTGATCGCCGGCCGGACCCGCGGGCCGCTGTTCCTCTCGGAGCACCGGCCCGGCCCGCACCGGCGCGCCACCACCGACCCGCGCGACCTCTGCCCAGACACCGGCCGGGCCCGGCTCGGCTACGACCGCGCCCGCATCCTGCTCGGCCAGTACGGTGACGGCCTGCGCCTCCACCAGCTCCGGCACAGCGCGGCGACCCATCTCGGCGACGCGAACACCTCCGCCAACGTGATCATGGCGAAGACCGGGCACAAGTCACTGCGCTCCGTCCAGCGCTACGTCAAGCCAGGCCTGGCCGCCGTGCACCAAGCCACCGAGGCACTCTCCAGCACGCCACGCCGGGCGTAAGTCGGCGTCACTGCAGGTCAGCCGTATCCGCCCGATTTTTCGCGAGTACTACGGCGACCCCAACGCCACTGACCGTTCGGTTGCTGCTCAAGCCCCGTCCAGTGCTCAACGAGCTCATCGAGATCCAGCATTCAGGCCACGGTCGAACATCATGGCCCGGCCCGCCGGGTGCCAACAGCCCACGCCCACAGAGAGGCACCACGCAAGATCACCCGCGTCTGCACCTGGTGACACGTTTCTTACCGGCACCCCGTCAGGCGTCGGGCGAGGTCGAGCACCGTCTGGCGGCCGCGGCGACGCTGCCGTCGCCGAAGGGCAGGTGTTCGGCCACCGCGTTGATCGTAGGAGGCAGACGGGATGGTCGCTGGGAGCGCATCGCGGCGGATGGTTCGACAGCCCGCCTTGTCCGTGGCGGTGCGCCGGGTTGTCGTCCGCCTGTCGACCGAGACCCACGGTGAGGGCCTGACTGCTGCCAGGGCATCACAGGTCGATGGCTACTCGCGCCGACCCGGTTCCACTGTTCCGTTTCATTTCATTTCGTGACCTTGTGACATCCAGCCCGCCCGGCGCCCTCGGTCGACCAGGGCGCGCCTCCGGGCCCTGCGACCCTCCCCTGGCCTGACGCCCGAGAAGGGAGGCTTCTCGGGCGTCAGGCCAGGGGAGTGGCGGTTACACCGGGTGTCGAGCCGACCTTTTTTGTTTTGTTTTTCGTCGTCTTGCGACGTTACTTCGATACGTAACGGTGTCGGAGGGGGTGGTGTCCGCGTGGTACGCCGCGGGTGTGGCGGCACGCTCCGGTGAGAGGCGAGATCCGCCCGGTGTCCGCGTGCCGGCGTCGGCGTCGGCGTCGGCGTCGAGATCGTCGACCGACGTGAACCGAACCGGCGCCGGTCGCGGTGCGGGGACGCCGGCATGACCCGCCCGCACCGACGGTCGCCGCCGGGGTCGTTGCGGGTGGCTTCGGCGCGGGTGCCGCGGCCGGGACGACGCGGGGTTGCCGTGATGACGGCGCGGGACGTGTACCCGAAAGACGTGCTCCGGCCGCGGTCAGCCACGGCCTGGAGGGATCGGCGTGATCAGTCCGGTCGGCGGGCCCTGTCGGTCGCTCTGAGACCGTCGAGGGTAAGCGACAGCAGCCGGTCGGCGGTGACACCGTCGGGAACGGCTACCGAGGCCTGCTCGCATGCCCAGGCGAGGCCGCTGACCAGGGTGAGCAGCTCGAGGGCGGCCAGGTCGGAGCGGATTTCCCCGGCGCGCTGCGCCCCGGCGAGCAGGGTCGAGCCTGCCGTGCGCATGGCCGCGCAGGCGGCGTGCAGCTCGGTCGAGGTGTCGCGCAGGGTCTGCATCAGCGTGGCGGTGAGCCCCCGGTAGGCGCTGGTGAACTCGACGAATTCACCGAGCCAGACGGTCAGCGCGGTGCCGGGGGCCGTGGTGGCCGCGAGTTCGTCGGCTCGCGCGGTGAGGCGGTCGAACCGGTCGTGCAGGACGGCTTCGAGCAGGGCTTCCCGGGACGGGAAATGGCGGTAGAACGTGCCGGTCCCGACGCCGGCCCGCCGGGCGATGTCTTCCAGGGACGCCCCGGTGCCGTGTTCGGCGAAGGCGAGGCGTGCCTGTTCCAGCAGCCGCTCGTAGTTGGCCCGGGCGTCGGCACGCAGGGGCCGCGCCCTGGTCGCACCGCTCACCGCTGATCCCTCCCCCGTCTGAGGACCGGAGGCTACCTCCACTCCACACACACATGCGGAGGCTGCCTCCTGTTACGGTGGCGTCCGTCTACAGGAGGCAGCCTCCGGTTTGGTCGGGGGTGGTGGAGGGGAGCAGTGGTGGCGGTAGCGGAGACCCGGCGGCGGCTGGGCAGGTTCGGGGTGTGGGTGGCCCCGTTCTCCTTGCTCGAGACGTCGGTGGCGGTGCAGCGCAGACAGTTCGCCCGGATCGAACATCTCGGGTACGGCTCCCTGTGGAGTGGGGAGACGCCGCCGGGTGCGCCGGTCGGGGGCCGGGAGGTGTTCACCCAGCACGGGTTGATGCTCGCCGCGACCGAGCGGATCGTCGTCGGTACGGGCATCGCGAACATCAGCACCCGCACGGCGGGCGCGATGCACACCGGTGCCGCGACGCTGGCCGAGGCGTATCCCGGCCGGTTCGTGCTCGGTCTGGGCGGCCAGTCCGGTGACCGGCCCCTCACCCGTCTACGGGAGTATCTCGACGCGATGGACCAGGCCGCGCGGGCGCTGGCGCGGCTGCCGGCTCCGGCCTATCCGCGTGTTCTCGCCGCGCTCGGGCCACGCGCCCACGGGCTGGCTTCCGAGCGCGCCGACGGCGTGCACCCGTTCCTGCAACCGGTGGCGCACACGGCGGCGGCCAGGGCGGCCGTGGGCCCGGACCGTCTGGTGATCCCCCACCAGGCCGTCGTGCTCGAAACGGACGCGGCCGCGGCCCGGGCGCGGCTGCGGGCGATTTTCGCTCTGGGGGTGGGCGCCTCGGACTCGCCTTACACCGTGCACTACCGGCGGCTCGGCTACAGCGAGGCGGACCTGGCCGGGCAGCGCAGTGACCGGCTGGTCGACGACGTCCTGGCCTGGGGCGACGAGGCTGCTGTCGCGGCCCGGCTGATCGCGCATCTCGACGCCGGTGCCGATCATGTGCTCGTGCACCCGTTCGCGGTGGACCTTCCCGCGGCGGTCGACCAGCTCGAACGGCTCGCTCCCCTGTTGCGCGAGGCGGCCTGACGGGCCGCGGACCCGACGGCGCACGGACACGGATCGCCTTCGCGACGTGCGGGTGATCTACGTCTTCGACGGCCTTCGACGGCAGGTGACACCGGCCCGTTCCCGTCCTGTCGGTGGAACCGGGCCGGGAACGGATGGCTGGTCAGGGGAGGTCGGCGGCGAGGACCACCAGGTCGTGGCGCTGCCAGGCGATCCTGGCCCGGAAGCCGGCCGCGTGCAGCCACCCGATCTGTTCCCGCGCGCCGCTGGGCCTGTCGTGGGCGGCGTTGGTGGGAGTGCGGGCGTCCCGGGGATCGTCGGGGACGACCACATCACCGAGGACGAATCGGCCGCCTGGGCGCAGGACGGCCGCGACCCGCGTGAACAGGTCCGCCTTTGCGGGGCCGTCGAGGTGGTGCACGGCCAGCGCGGACACCACCAGGTCGAACGGGCCGGCTGGCAGCGGGTCCTGCAACCGGCTGACGTGCAGGTGGGCGGTGGGCAGCTGCGCCCGGGCCCGGTCGAGCATCGCCGCGCTCTCGTCGAGGGCCACCAGGTCGGCGTGTGGATGACGGGCGAGGACCCGCAGGCTGGTCTCACCGGTGCCGGCGCCGAGATCGAGCAGCCGTGCCGTCGCCGTGTCGGCGCTCGCCCGGGCCACCTCGTCCTGCAGTTCCTCGTAGGCGGGTACCTCGGTGATGACCATGTCGCGGTAGGTCGCCGGGTCGAAGTGGTATTGCTCTGCCATAGAGCTTTTCTAGCCCACGTACTCCCCGTACGGGCCCGGATGGCCGGACGCGGTGGGGCTGGCGGCGGGCCCGCCAGGTCGGGCTGGTGCGGGGGGTGTCCCGGGGTTGACGGCGAGCACACCGGCGATCAGGTCCTCGTCGACGTCCACCGGTGGGAACCGAATACGCCAGAAAGGGGCCGCGGTGAGGTTCCGGTGCTGGTCAGACCCCCGGTCTGTGGTGAGGGCGGCGGGGGTGGCCAAGGTTTTGCTGTCCGGGTTGTGATCTTGCTGGGGTGGCGGGTGTGGCGTCGATCGATCGGACTGCCTACCCGCGGTTCAAGCGGCGAAGGTGCGGGCGGTCGGCGATCCGCACGGCGGTGCAGACGAAGGACAACCCGGCCGACCTGATCAACGTGGCGTTGGAGGAGCTGGTCCGGGCCCGCTGCGAGCTGCCGGGCTACACGACGCTGGACGCTATGGCCGCGACGATCCGCACGGAGGTCAACTCCGGGTTCTTCGAGATGGTCGCGGCCCGGCCGGACTGGGCCGAGCGGGCTCGGCTGGATCGGGTGCTGGTGGTAGACCCGGCCACGCGGCGCAGCGAGTTCGATCGGATGAAGACTCCGGCGCAGTCGGCCACGCTGGGCAAGTTCAAGCAGCGGTTGGCGCATTTGCAGGCGCTGGACGCGATCGGGCCGACCGAGGTGTGGCTGGAGGGTGTGCCGCCGGGGAAGGTCGTGCACTTCGCCGGTGAGGCGCGGATGGCCGACGTCGACGACATGCGCAAGACCGGCGACGCGAAGCGGGTGACGTTGCTGATCAGCCTGCTGCATCAGCAACGGATCGAGGCGCGTGACGAGGTGGTGACCATGTTCTGCAAGCGCATGGCCGCCCTGCACAAGCGAGCCAAGGAGCGTTCGCACCGCGTACCTGACCCGGCCCGTGCGTGCGGTGGCGAGTTCGCATCTGCCGCCGTCGACAACTGCTTGGTAGCAGTCGGGAAATAACGGGCGAATATGGCCGTGACCAGCGGTGATCGGTGGCCAGAATGCGGTCGCTGGACCCCCGCCGGGATACGGGAGAAACCTGCCAAGTGGTCGGGTAGTGCCTGGTCAGGCGTCGTTGTCGGCGAGGGCGCGGTAAAGCGAGGCGAGTGAGGGATGGCGGCCGGCGCTCTTGCCGGTCTTGATGGTCAGCTTCTTGACGATGTCGGGCATCGGGGTTCCTTGTCGCGCAGTGCGCGGGCGAAGAGCACGTCGTCTTCGTCGATGACTTTGGGGCGGCCGCCGTGGTTGCCGCGGGCGGCGGCGGCTTGCTGACCTTCGAGGGTTTTCTCGCGGATGTAGTCGCGGTCGAGCTGGGCGGCGACGGCGAGCACAGCGAAGAACATGGAGCCCATGCCGTGCGGGTCGTAGATCCCGGTCAATCGCCATTGATCGGGGCGCCGGGGCGCCTCCGTCGTGACCATCTCCGTAGGTGTGCCAGGCCGCCGCGCGTCGCCATGGCCAGCGGTCGGGCGAATTGTCTGTGGCCGGAGAGCAACATGATGAGTTGAGACGTCTATCCTGTTGCGCGAATCGGCATTTCATGACCTATTCCAGGGGCCGGTAGCGTCGGAATCATGGAGTGGAGTTTTCAGCCAGCCGAAGAGCTCGCGGCCGCGTTGCGTGCCGGTGACGTGACCTCGGCGGAGCTGACCGACGAGGCGATCGCCCGTATCGAGCGCGCCGACAAGGTGATCAACGCGGTCTGCGTGCCGGACTTCGACCGCGCGCGGGACGCCGCGCGCGGCGCCGACCAGGCGCGCGCCCGCGGCGAGGACCGGCCGCTGCTCGGCATTCCGGTGACGGTCAAAGAGTCCTACAACATCGCCGGGCTGCCCACGACCTGGGGCATGCCGCAGCACGCGAACTACCTGCCGACCGAGGACGCGGTACAGGTGTCGCGACTCAAGGCCGCAGGCGCGGTGGTGCTCGGCAAGACCAACGTGCCGTTGGGGCTGCAAGATATCCAGAGCTTCAACGAGATCTACGGCACCACCAACAACCCGTGGGATCACGATCGCACGCCGGGCGGCTCCTCCGGTGGATCGGCGGCGGCCCTGGCGTCCGGGTTCGGCGCGCTGTCCATCGGCTCCGACCTCGCCGGCTCGCTGCGCACCCCCGCGCATTTCTGCGGCGTCTACGCGCACAAGCCGACACTCGGGCTGGCGGCGAACCGCGGCATGGTCGCGCCTCCCGCGCCGGCATTGCCGACCGACCTCGACCTCGCCGTCGTCGGTCCGATGGCGCGCACCGCCCGCGACCTCACCCTCCTGCTCGACGTCATGGCCGGACCGGACCCGCTGACGCTCGGCGTGGCGCACAACGTGGCGCTGCCGCCCGCGCGCCACGAGCGCCTCGCCGACTTCCGGGTCTTGGTCCTCGACGAGCACCCGCTCATTCCGACCGGGTCCGCTGTGCGGGCGGGCGTGCACCAGGTGGCCGACGCGCTTGTCGACGGAGGAGCCCGCGTCGAACGGCACACTCCGCTGCTGCCCGATCTGACCGAAGCCGCGACGCTCTACACGCAGTTGCTGTTCTCGGGCTCCGTCGCGCGTTTTCCCGTCGAGGCGTACGAGCAGCTGCGGACCCGCGCCGCCGGGCTGAGCGCGGACGACCGGAGTCTCGGCGCGGCGCGGCTGCGCGCCATGGTGTTCAGCCACCGCGACTGGATCGAGGTGAACAACCGTCGCGAGCTCCACCGCCACGGCTGGCGGCAGCTGTTCGCCGAGTTCGACGCCGTGGTGTGTCCGATCACGCCGACTCCCGCGTTCGGTCACGACCACAACCCCAATCCGCTGGAACGCCGGATCGACATCGACGGCGTCGAGTACCCGTACTTCGACCAGCTCGTCTTGGCCGGCCTGGCCACCATGCCGGGCCTGCCGGCCACCGCGATACCCGCGGGCCGGTCCCCCGAGGGCCTGCCGGTCGGAGTGCAGCTCATCGGCCCGATGTTCGAGGACCGCACCCCGCTGCGGCTGGCCGAACTGCTCGAGCAGAAGATCGGCGGCTTCCAGGCGCCGGCGTAGGGCGTACCACCGGGTGTCCGTCGAGGATGAGGTGCGGATGACGAGCGAGGGCTGGGGCCTGGTCCTGACGCTCGCGGCCTGGCACGCGGGACCGGCCATGCCGGCTGTCCAGTCGCCTCGACAGCCGGATCGTGTTCGCATCAGACGCGAAGCCTTCGCGTCTGATGCGAACACCGAAGGTCCACCAAGGATGTTGTCTTTCCACTGACCAGCGGGAACAACCGCCACGGCCCCTTTCCGGTGTAGGCGGATCGTGGCCGGTGCGGCGGCGCTGATCCGGGAACGTGGGATGGCGGCGGCGACCCTCGACGACATCCGGGAGGCGACCGCGACGAGTAAGAGCCAGCTGTTCCACTACTTCCGGTGATCGGTGAGCTGATGGACCAGTGGGAGGCCGAGCTGGCTGCCGGGGTCCGCGCGATGCAGCGCGCCGGGGAGGTCGACGCCGGTCTGGATGCCGCCCGGGAGGCCGCGGCGCTGCTTGCCGGGGTGCAGGGTGGGGTGCTGATGCTGATGTCGACGGGCCGGATCGGCTACCTGGAGGCGGCGCTCGACGTGGGGGTCGACCGGCTGCGCCGGCCGCGGGGCGGCGTGGAGGCGGCTGGCGTCTCTGGTCGAGGCGTGTGCGCAGGCGGGGGCGGTGCGGAAATGGTTGGCGTGGGCGTGCGGGCCGCGGCCAGGATTGCACGGTGATCGAGGATTTTCCTGACGGTAGCGGCTTTCCCGCCGGTCTGCGGTTGCGCTCTCCCACCGCGGATGACCAGCGGCGTGTGCTGGCCGTGTTGGACCTCTGGTGGGCGGGTTTCGGGGGTGCCGCCGGGTCGCGGGAACGCAGCCTGCTGCTCCCCCGGTTGTTCTTCCAGCATTTCACCGACAGCAGTTTCGTGGTGGAACGGCCGGACGGTGCGCTGGTGGCGTTCCTGATCGGTTTCCTGTCCCAGTCGCAGCCTGAGGTCGCCTACATCCATTTCGTCGGGGTTGATCCGGCGTTGCGTCGCCGCGGTGTCGGGGCGTTCCTCTACCGGCGGTTCTTCACACTGGCGGCCGCGCGGGGCCGCACCCGGGTGCGGTGTGTGACCAGCCCGGGTAACGCGGCGTCGGTGGCGTTCCACACCGGTCTCGGGTTCCAGGTCGACCCCGGCGACGCCGCGACGGCCGACGGTGTCCCCGTCCAACAGGACTACGACGGGCCGGGGCTGCCTCGTGTCACGTTCACCCGGGTCCTCACCGGCCCGTGGGAGGAGCGGTGAGAGGCCCAGGTGGAAGCGTGGAAGCAGTGAGCGCTGCGGGCGGGGGCCCGCCTCGGTCGGGGGTGTGTGGTCAGTGGGGGCGGTCGGTGAGTAGGCGGGTCAGCAGGGCGGTGAACTGGTGGCGGTCGGCGGGGGGCAGGCCGGCGAGCAGGTCGTCGCTGATCGCGGCGGTGACGGCGTCGAGGTGGTGCAGGTGGGTGGTGCCCTCGTCGGTGAGGGTGATGACGGTGCGGCGCCGGTCGGTGCTGTCGGGGGTGCGTTCGACCAGGCCGCGGGTGCGCAGGTCGGTGAGGAGTCCGGCGGTGTCGGCGCGGTCGAGGGCGGCGCGGCGGGCGAGGGTGGCCTGGCTGGCCGGGCCGAACTCGTCGAGGGCGGCGAGCAGCGCGTAGTGGGCGGGGTGGGCGCCGAGCGCGGTGAAGGCATGGGAGCTGCGCCGCTGCGCGTGTTTGGCGAGCTGCGCGATCAGCCAGTGGGTGGCGTGTCGCAACCGGGCGGGCGCGGCGTCGGGTGACGTCGAGGCCATGCCGGAAAGCCTAGCCACGGCGTTGGGGGACGGCGGCTGGTTGTGAGGGTGGGTGGTGGCGCACCGGTTCGGGTGGGCCGGCGGGTGCGGTGGGCGGGCGTGGCGTCGGCCGGCAGCTCGCCGGGCCGCGGCGCCGAAGAGTGGGGCTGTCGGGGGTGGTCGCCGGCTCTGCGGTGGGGTCGCGGCGGGAAGGGCCGGTGGTGCTGCTCATCGTGGTCGCGGTGCTGCTGGTGGTGGTTGTAGCGGGGTGGGTGCGGGCCGATCGGGCGGCGGCGCACACCCGCCCGGGCGGGGACGGGTTCCTCCACCACCCCCTATGATCATCTGCAGGTGGGGGACCGGTGGGTGTGGTGCGGGTGGGAGGCGAGCGGGTGGCAGGCGGGCAGCATGACGGCGGTGAGACCGTCCGGCGACAGGTCGGTCCCGGGCCGGCGCCAGACGGCGATCCACCCCTGCCAGCGACCACGGCGGCGGGCGGCGGGCGGGCCGCGGACGCGGTGGACGTCGTCGACGCGACCGACATGGTGGACGCGGTGGATGTCGTGGACGCGGTGGAGATCGTCGCGGCCGGGCCGGTGGCCGTGCCGGGCACGGTGGGGCTCGACGGGCCGCTCGCCGGCCGGGTCGGGGACTACGCGCGGGCGTCCCGGTCGGCGGCGACCTGGCGTGCCTACGACGCCGACCTGCGTCATTTCCGGTCCTGGTGCGAGGGACGTCCCGTGCCCCTGGTCGCCGTGCCCGCCTCCGCGGTGACGGTCGCCGGGTACATCACCGAGCTGGCGGACGCCGGGTATGCGCCGTCGACGATCCGCCGTCGCCTCGCCGCGATCTCGGTGGCGCATCAGCTCGCCCACGCCGAGAATCCGACGGGGTCGGCGGAGGTGTCGGCGGTGTGGAACGGGATCCGCCGGTCGCGGGGGGTGCGCCCGGCGCGCAAGGCCGCGTTGGACACGACGTTGCTGTCGCGGGTCGTCGCCGGCCTCGACGACTCGCAGTTGGCGGATGTGCGGGACAGGGCGCTGCTGCTGGTCGGGTTCGCCGGCTGCCTGCGTCGCAGTGAGCTGGTCGGGTTGGACACCGCCGACCTGGTGGAGACCGACGACGGGCTGGTCGTGACGGTGCGCCGTTCCAAGACCGACCAGGAGTCCGCCGGTGCGCAGGTCGGGTTGGCGTACGGGTCGTACCGGCCGACGTGCCCGGTGCGGGCGTGGCGGGGATGGGTGGCGGCCGCGGCGGCGGCGGGGACGCCGCTGGCTGGCGGGGCGGCGTTTCGGGGGGTGAACCGGCACGGGCAGGTCGGTGCGGGTCGGCTCTACCCGGGGTCGGTGGCGCGGATCGTGCAGCGTCGGGTGGCCGCGGCCGGGTTGGATCCGGCGGATTTCGCGGGGCATTCGCTGCGGTCGGGGTTCGCGACGGCGGCGGCGCGGGCCGGGGTGACGGACCGGTCGATCATGCGGCAGGGCCGGTGGCGGTCGGCGGCGTCGTTGGAGTCGTATGTGCGGGCCGGGCGGCTGTTCGACGCGGACAACCCGTCGGGTCGGGTCGGTCTGTGATCCGCCTGTGAGCTGACCGGTGCCGGCCGGTGGGCGTTGCGGTGGGTGGTCGGGGCGGGTCGCGGGTGGTGGGCGGCGGGGCGGTGGAACGGGGCGTGGGTCTCAGGGCGCCCCCTGCCGGTTGTCCGATGTGCCATGCTGGGCGCCGGACGGTCGGGGAGGAAGCCGGTGTGAATCCGGCGCGGTCCCGCCACTGTTACCGGGGAGTCCCCCTCAGCGGAAGGTCACGGCGGCCCTGCGGGCCGTTGGAAGGCCGAGGGTGGATGGTGATCCGGCAGCCAGGATACTTCCGCCGTCCGTGCTGGCTTCGAGGGCGAGGACACCCCGGGGAGGACATCGGCATGCCCACGACTGTGCGCGGCCGCGCGGCGACGGCCGGGTGGCGTTCGACGGCCTGTGCGGGGGTGGCGGGCCGGTGGTGACGTTCCCGTTCTCCGCGCTGGTCGGCCAGGATGATCTGCGGTTGGCGTTGTTGCTCAATGCGGTGTCCCCGACGGTGGGCGGGGTCCTGGTCCGCGGGGAGAAGGGCACGGCGAAGTCGACGGCGGTCCGCGCGCTGGCGGGGTTGCTGCCGCCGGTGGCGGTGGTGCCGGGCTGCCGGTTCTCCTGCGATCCGGCGGCGCCGGTGGCGCACTGCCCGGATGGCCCGCACCCGACCAGCCTCGCCGACGGTCACGGTGCCGGCGGGGTGGGGGTGTCGCGGCCGGCGCGGCTGGTGGAGCTGCCGGTCGGGGCGTCGGAGGACCGGGTGACCGGCGCGTTGGACCTGGACCGGGCACTGGCCGAAGGGGTGACCGCGCTGCGCCCGGGGCTGCTCGCGGCCGCGCACCGCGGGGTGCTCTACGTCGACGAGGTGAACCTGCTCGCCGACCATCTGGTGGATCTGCTGTTGGACGCGGCCGCGCTCGGGGTGGCGCAGGTGGAACGCGACGGGGTGTCGGTCAGCCATCCGGCGCGGTTCTGGCTGGTGGGGACGATGAACCCGGAGGAGGGTGAGCTGCGCCCGCAGCTGCTGGACCGGTTCGGGTTGACGGTGCAGGTGGCGGCCAGCCGTGACCCGCGGGTACGCGCGCAGGTGGTACGCCGCCGGTTGACGTTCGAAGCCGACCCGGTCGGGTTCGCCGCGCTCTGGGCCGGCGCGGAGGCGGAGCTGGCGGGGCGGATCGCGGCCGCGCAGGCCCGGTTGGGCGCGGTGGTGCTCTCCGACGCCGCGTTGGACGCGGTCGCCGCGGTGTGCGCGGCGTGTGACGTCGACGGGATGCGCGCCGACGTGGTGCTGGCGAAGACGGCGATGGCGCGTGCGGCGTGGGAGGGTCGGGCGGAGGTCAGCCCGGAGGACATTCGGGTCTCGGCCCGGTTCGTGCTGCCGCATCGGCGCCGCCGTGGCCCGTTCGACGCCCCGGGTGGGGACGGCGGCGCGCTCGACGACACGGTCGAGGAGGTGCTGGCCGACCGGGTACACCCCGGCGACGGCCCCCCGGACGGGGACGGGTCGGATGATTCTCCTGGTGGCGGGTCGCCGGGTGGTGGCCAGCGGTGGCGTGACGACACCGGCGGCGCCGGCGGGTGGGACGGGTCTGGCGGGGACGGGTCGGGGGTGGATGTCCCGGCTGGTGGTACCGGTGACCTCACCCCCGCCTCGGCGAGGGCCGGCGGCGGGTCCGCTGATCTGAGCGGGCCGGCGGCGGATGGGCCTGAGGGTGTCGGGCCGGCGGGTTCTCCCCCGCCCGGTGCCGCCCTGTCGTCCGCGGCGCCGGGGGGCGGCGGGGGGCCGGCAGCGGAGGCGGGCGGCCCGGTGGGCATGGCCCGAGCAGCCCGAACAGCGCAGACGCATGTGGACGGCGGCGCGGCGCGCGGCGGTGCGCCGGCGCCGGCGGCTGGGGTTCCCGGTATGCCGTTCCGGCCGCGGCTGTTGTCCGTCGCCGGGCTGGGCGCGGGGGCGGCCGGGCGTCGTTCGGCGGCACGCACCTCCCGCGGGGCGGTCGCCCGGACCGGCGCGGACGCACCCGGGTTGCACCTGCCGGCGACGCTGCTGGCCGCCGCCCCCCACCAGCACGGCCGGGGTCGCACCGGCCCGGCGCTGGTGCTTGACCCCGCCGACCGGCGTGGCGCGCACCGCCGCGGCCGGGAGGGGAACCTGGTGCTGTTCGTCGTCGACGCCAGCGGGTCGATGGCCGCCCGCACCCGGCTGCGCCGGGTCAGCACCGCGGTGCTGTCTCTGCTTGTCGACGCCTATCAGCGCCGCGACCGCATCGGCATGATCACGTTCCGGGGGGTGGGTGCGCAGGTGGTGCTTGCGCCGACGTCCAGTGTGGAGGTGGGGGCGGCGCGGCTGGTCGGGTTGCGGACCGGGGGGCGGACCCCGATCGCGGCCGGGTTGGAATGCGCCGGGGTGGTGCTGCGCGCCGAGGCGCGCCGCGACCCCGACCGCCGTCCCCTGCTGGTGCTGGTCACCGACGGGCGGGCCACCTCCGGAGGTGATCCGGGCGCGGCGGCGCGGGGGTTGCTGCGCGCGGCCGGTGGGGTCGCCGGGCAGGGCGGCGGCGCACGCGGTGGGGCCGGGGCGGCCGGCCGGGTGCGCCGGGGTGGGTTGGCGAGTGTGGTCGTGGACTGTGAGACCGGCCCGGTGCGCCTCGGGTTGGCTGGGCGGCTCGCCGCCGTGCTCGGCGCCGACCTGGTCGACCTCGACGCCCTCCCGCAGGCCGGCGGCGTCCCCGGGCGGGTCGCCTGATGGCGCCCCACGGGCAGCCCGCGCAGGTCCCCGACGACGGGCTGACGACCCGTCAGCGCCGCGACCGTCCGCTGCTGATCGTGCACACCGGGCAGGGGAAGGGAAAGTCGACGGCGGCGTTCGGGTTGGCGTTGCGGGGCTGGGCGCAGGGCTGGCCGGTCGGGGTGTTCCAGTTCGTGAAGTCGGCGAAGTGGCGCATCGGGGAGGAGAAGGCGCTGCGGGTCCTCTCGGCCAGCGGTGAGGGTGGGACGGTGACCTGGCACAAGATGGGCCAGGGGTGGAGCTGGGTGCAGCGTCGCATCGACCCGGCCGCCGACCCGGCGGGCGCGGCCGCCGAGGGGTGGGCGCAGATCGCCCGCGATCTGACCGCCGGCACCTACCGGCTCTACGTCCTCGACGAGCTGACCTATCCGCTGCGCTGGGGGTGGATCGACCTGGATGAGGTCCTCGCCGTGCTCGCCGCCCGACCCGACGGGCAGCATGTGGTGATCACCGGCCGGCAGGCGCCGGCCGCGCTGGTCGACGCCGCGGATCTGGTCACCGACATGACGAAGGTGAAGCATCCGATGGACGCCGGGCAGAAGGGGCAGCGGGGCATCGAATGGTGAGCGCCGGGCTGATCCCCCGGCTGGTGCTCGCCGCTGCGACGTCCGGCGCGGGGAAGACGACGGTGGCGACCGGGCTGATGGCCGCGCTGACCGCCCGCGGCCTGCGGGTGTCGGGTCACAAGGTGGGCCCGGACTACATCGATCCGGGTTATCACGCGCTGGCGACCGGCCGGCCCGGCCGCAACCTGGACGCGGTGCTGTGCGGGGCGGATCTGATCGGTCCGCTGTTCGCCCACGGGGCGGCCGGCGCACAGCTGGCGGTCGTCGAAGGGGTGATGGGCCTGTTCGACGGGGTCGCCGTCCCTGCTGCCGGGCAGGAGGCTGATCACGGGTCGACCGCGCATGTCGCCCGGCTCCTCGACGCGCCGGTGGTGCTGGTCGTCGACGCCGCCGGGGCCGGGCGGTCGGTGGCCGCGCTGGTCTGCGGGTTCGCCGCGTTCGACCGGCGGGTACGCCTCGCCGGGGTGATCCTCAACCGGGTCGGGTCGGACCGGCACCGGCAGATCCTCACCGGTGCGCTGGCCGGGATCGGGGTGGCGGTGCTGGGCGCGGTGCCCCGCGACGGCGCGGTGCACACCCCGTCGCGGCATCTGGGGCTGGTGCCGGCGGCGGAACGCAGCGCGGCGGCCGCGCAGGCGGTGCGGCGTCTCGGTGCGCTGGTCGGGGCGGCGGTCGACCTGGACGCGCTGATCCGCCTCGCCTCCTCGGCGCCACCCCTGCCGGTCGACCCGTGGGATCCCGCCCGGCAGATCGCGCAGGCCACCGCCACCGCCACCGGTGCTGCGGGTCGGGTCGGGCAGCACACCATCGACGCGGGCCCGCCGGGTGTGGTGCCCGGGGGGCGGCCGGTGCGGATCGCGGTGGCCGGCGGGGCGGCGTTCACCTTCGGCTACACCGAGCACGTCGAGCTTCTCACCGCCGCTGGCGCGCAGGTGCTCACCGTCGACCCGCTGCGCGACGAGACCCTCCCGGACGGCACGGACGCGCTGGTCGTCGGTGGCGGGTTCCCCGAGGAGCATGCCGGCGCGCTGGCGGCGAACAGCCGGCTGCGTGGGCAGGTCGCGGCGCTGGCGGCCCGCGGCGCGCCGCTGGTCGCCGAATGCGCCGGGCTGCTCTACCTGGGCCGTTCGTTGGACGGGACGGCGATGTGCGGGGTTCTCGACACCGACGCGGTGATGGGCCCGCGGCTCACCCTGGGCTACCGGCATGCGGTCGCCGCGGCAGACAGCCCGCTGGTGGCGGCGGGGACGGTCGTCACCGCCCACGAGTTCCACCGCACCCGGCTGAGCGTCGACCGGGCGGAGCTGCCCGGGACACCGGCCTGGCAGGTGGACATCCCACCGCCGCCCCTCGGTGACAGCACCCCCGCCGCCGGGGCCGGCGGGCGGGTGGACGGCGCAGACGGCGCAGACGGCGCAGACGGCGCAGTGGACGGTACGGCGGCGGGGGGGCGGCCTGAGGGGTTCGTCCGCGGCGGGGTGCACGCCTCCTACCTGCACCTGCACTGGGCGGGCCTACCCGCCGTGCCGGCGCGGCTCGTCGCCGCCGCCGGTACCGCCCGCACCCGCCCATCCGGTGGCACCCCACCCGCCGGCGGCGGGCACGGGCATGGACGGGACGCCGGTGGCAATCCCCCGGCGTCCCCTGGAACAACGGAGGTGTCATCGCGGTGAGCGGCACGGTGAACCCCCGACTCGTCGGTGTCGGTGTCGGCCCGGGCGACCCGGACCTGGTGACCTACCGGGCGGTCCGCGTTCTGCGGGAGGCGACCGTCGTGTTCGTCCCGGTCAGCGACGGCCACGGCCCGTACGGTCCCGCGCCGGGCAGCCCCAGCCCCACCGACCGGCCCGGGACGGCCACGGGTGCGGGTGCGGGTGCGGGGCCGCCGGGGCGGGCGGAGGTGACGGTGCGCGCCCACGTCGACCACGACCGGATCGTGACGCTGCCGTTCCGGATGGCCGGCGACGCCGACTACCTCGGCCCCGCCCGTGTCGTCGCCGCCGCCCTACGTGGCGAAACCACCGGCACCGCGGACGGCGTGCCCGACAACGCGCCGCCCGGCACCTTGGCCGGCCCGGCGACAGCGCCAGACACAGGACCAGGGTCTGGGTCTGGGTCTGGGATCACGGTGGCGTTCGCGACGATCGGGGACCCGAACCTGTACTCGACGTTCACCGCACTCGCCGCCGCCGTGCGCACCCTGCTCCCCGACGTCGCACTGGACACGGTGCCGGGTATCACCGCGATGCAGGACCTGGCCGCCCGGTCGGGCACCGTGCTCGCCCACGGCACGGAAACCCTCGCGCTGCTCCCGCTGACCGCCGGCGTCGAGGCCTACCGCAGCGCGGTCGCCGGCTTCGACACCGTCGTCGCCTACAAGGGCGGGCGGGCCCTGCCCGCCGTCCGCGGGGTGCTCGCCGACGCCGCCCGGCTCGACGGGCCGGCCGGGCACGCCGTCTACGGGGCCGCGCTCGGCCTGCCCGAGCAGGACATCCGTCCCGCCGCCGACCTGGAACCGGGCGAGACCGGGCCCTACCTGTCCACGGTCCTGGCGACGCGGCGGGCACGGTGGCCACGATGAGCCACCCCGGCCGCGGCACCGGTCAGCCAGTGGACGGCGCCGGGCCGGGACGCGGGCGGGTCAGTTTCGTCGGCGCCGGGCCGGGTGCCGCCGATCTGATCACCGTGCGCGGCGCGGCGGTTCTCGCCGCCGCCGACGTGGTGATCTGGGCGTCCTCGCTGGTGCACCCCGCCATCCTCGACCATGCCCGTGACGGCGCCGAACTGATCGACTCCGCGGCGTTGCCGTTGGAGGGCGTCGAGGCGGTCTACCGCCGTGCCGCCGAGCAGGGTCTGCACGTCGCCCGGGTCCACTCGGGGGATCCGGCGCTGTGGGGGGCGGTGCAGGAGCAGCTGGAGATCTGCGACCGGCTCGGCCTGGACAGCGACATCGTGCCCGGGGTGAGCAGCTTCACCGCGCTCGCCGCGGCGTTGCGCCGGGAGCTGACCGTCCCCGAGGTCGCCCAGTCGGTGATCCTGACCCGGCTCGGGGGTGGGAAGACCCCGATGCCACCCGGGGAGGAGGTCCGCGACCTCGCCCGGCACGGCACGACGATGGCGCTGTTCCTGTCCGCGGCCCGTTCCGGGCAGCTGCGCGAGGAGCTGCTCGCCGGCGGCTACCCGCCGGACACGCCCTGTGTCGTCGCCTACCAGGTGAGCTGGCCGGACGAGCTGATCGTGCGCTGCACCCTCGACACGCTCGCCGACACGGTCAAGGCGCACCGGCTGTGGAAGCACACCCTGGTGCTCGTCGGCCCGGCGCTGGTGGCCGGGGGGCGACGCTCCCACCTGTACCACCCGGGGCATTTCCACACCTACCGGCGGGCGCAGTCCGGTGCGCGCACGGTGCTGCGCGACGCCGACCGGGCGCTGGCCGCCGCCGGCGCCACCCAGCTCCCCGCCAGCCCACACCCCGTCACCCCGGCCCCGCCCGCGCTGGAACGGGAGCGGGAGCGGGGGGCGCCGGCCGAGCCGGTGGCACCGCAGGGCGCGGCGGTGCACGGCGCGGGCCTGGTGGCGCTGGTGGCGGTGACCGCCGCCGGGCGGGCCGCGGCCGATGACCTCACCCGCCGCTGGCCCACCGCCCGGCTCTACCCGGGCCGGCCCCGCGACGCGATCACCGCCGCGCTCGCGGACGGCGTCACGGGCATCGTCTGTTTCCTGGCGACCGGGGCGACGGTCCGCCTCCTCGACGGGCTGCTGCGCGGCAAGGACCACGACCCGGGTGTGGTGTGTGTGGACGAGGCGCGCCGGTTCGCGGTCGCGTTGTGCGGTGGGCACGCCGGTGGCGCGAACCGGCTCGCCGAGCAGGTCGCCGACGCCCTCGGCGCCACACCGGTGATCACCACGGCCAGTGACGCCACCGGGGTGAGCGCCCTGGACGGGTTCGGCGCCGAGCTCGGGTTCACCGTCGAACCGGGTTCGGAGCTGGCCGCCGTCGGCACGGCCGTCCTGTCGGGTCATCCCGTCGCCCTGCACGCCGACGCGGTGTGGCCACTGCCGCCGCTACCCCCGTCCGTCACCACCACCATCACCGGCGCTGTTGATGGTGGGGCGGTGGGCGTGGACGGGACGGCGGTGGCGTCGATTCATGTCACCGACCGGCTGCTGGGCGCGCCGCCGGACGGGGCCGGCCCGCGGGTGGTCTACCGGCCCCCGAGCCTGGTCGTCGGGGTCGGGGCGAGCCGCGGCGCGCCCGCCGACGAGATCGACACGCTCATCGACACCACGCTGGCCGGCGCCGGGCTGTCCCCGCTGGCGGTGACCCATCTGGCGTCGGTGACCGCGAAAGCCGACGAGGTGGGGCTGCTGGAGGTGGCCCGCCGCCGCGGCTGGCCGCTGGTGGTGCACCCCCCGCAGGCCCTGGCCGTGGTCACCGTGCCGCACCCGTCGGAGGTGGTGCGCGCCGCGGTCGGCACGCCGAGCGTCGCCGAAGCCGCCAGTCTCCTGCCCGCCCCACCCGCCGCCGGCCCGCCAACCGGCATCCCGGCCGGCGAGCCAACCGGCGTACCGGCGGTGACGGCGCAGCTGGTGGTCGCCAAGCAGGTCAGCGCGCACGCGACCGTCGCTGTGGCCCGGCACCGGCCCCGCGGCCGGCTCGCCGTCGTCGGGCTCGGTCCCGGGGACCGTCGGCTACTCACCCCCGCCGCCCGCGCCGAGCTGGCCCGCGCCCGGATCGTGGTCGGGTTGGACCAGTATGTGCGGTCCGTCGCCGATCTGCTGCCCGCCGGGGTCACCGTGCTCGACAGCGGGCTCGGTGACGAGCAGGCCCGCGCCGAGACCGCCGTCGCACACGCCCGCGCCGGGCATGCCGTCGCGCTCATCGGCAGCGGCGACGCCGGGGTGTACGCGATGGGCAGCCCCGCGCTCGACCTGGCCGACGGGTCGTTCGACGTGGTCGCCGTGCCGGGGGTGACCGCGGCGCTCGCCGCCGCCGCGCTGCTCGGCGCCCCGCTCGGGCACGACCATGCGCTGATCAGCCTGTCGGACCTGCACACCCCGTGGGAGCGGATCGTGGGCCGGGTCCGCGCGGTCGCCGAAGCCGACCTGGTCGTCGCGTTCTACAACCCGCGCAGCCGCACCCGACGCCACCAGCTACCCGACGCCCTCGACGTGCTCGCCGCGCACCGCCCGGCCGGCACCCCGGTGGGGATCGTCACCGACGCGTTCCGGCCCGGGCAGCGGATCACCGTCACGACCCTCGGTGCCCTCACCGACCGCACAGCCACCCAGGACGGTGCGGGTGGGGCCGGTGAGCGGGAGCGGCTGCTGGACCTCGTCGGGATGACGACCACGGTCGTCGTCGGCTCGAGCCAGACCCGGCTGCGCGCCGGCCTGGTCGTCACCCCACGGGACTACACGTGGCGCTGACCCGCAGCCGCCGGGCCCGCACCGGCCGACCCGCCGCAGGAGGCACGTCCAGGTGAACGCCACCCCGCCGCACCCCGGCACCGTCCCCACCGCCACCGTTTCGGATCCGGCGGGTTCCGCCGCCGGGCCGGCGCTGCTGATCGTCGGGCATGGCACCCGGGATGAGGCCGGCGCCGAGCAGTTCCGCCGGTTCGTCTCCCGGGTGCGCCAGCGGGCCGGTGGGCTGGCGGTGGACGGCGGGTTCATCGAGCTGTCCGCCCCGCCGGTCGCCGACGCGGTCAGCCGTCTCGTCGACGCCGGCCACCGGCGGCTCGGGGTCGTTCCGCTCACCCTGGTCGCCGCCGGGCATGCCAAAGGTGACATTCCCGGGTCGATGGCCCGGGAACGCGAACGCCACCCGGGGCTGCGCTACGCCTACGGGCGTCCCCTCGGCCCGCATCCGACGATCCTGCGGCTGCTCGCCGAACGTGTCGACGTCCTCTGCCCGCCGGGCCGCCGCGAGCAGACCACGTTGCTGCTGGTCGGGCGGGGTTCGACCGACCCGGATGCCAACGCCGAGGTGTTCAAGGTGGCCCGGCTGCTGTGGGAGGGCCGCGGCTACGGCGGGGTGGAGGTGGCGTTCATCAGCCTGGCCGAGCCGTCGGTGCCGGCCGGGCTGGAGCGGATCCACCGGCTCGGCGGCCGGCGGATCGTCGTCGTCCCCTACTTCCTGTTCACCGGGGTGCTGCCGCGGCGCACCGTCGAGCAGGCCGCCGGCTGGGCGGGGGGGCACCCGGAGGTGGAACTGGCCTGCGCGGGCCTGCTCGGCGACAGCGCCGCCGGCACCGGCGGGGAGGGTGACGGGCTGGTCGAGCTGGTGTTGGAGCGCTACCGGGAGGCGCTCGGCGGGGACATCCGGATGAACTGCGACACCTGCCTGTACCGGATCGCGCTGCCGGGGCATGCGCACCGGGTCGGGCAGGCGCAGACCCCGCACGACCATCCCGACGACCCGTCGCACTCCCACGGGCCGCACGGCCACCACCACCACGACCATCCGCATTCCCCTGACCCGCACGGCCACGGTGATCCGCACGCTGCGGGTGGGTCGGTGGGACGGGCGGGGTTCGCGGTGACGCTGCGCGCCGACGACTGACCGCAGCCGAGCGGGCTGGGCGCTGCGCACCACCGATGGCAGCCGTGCCGCCCACGCCGAGCGCAGTGTGGCGATCACCGACGGCGGGCCGCGGATCCTCACTCTGCTCCGACATACCCCCACCTGGGGGTTGCGCGGGGGTGTGCGGGCTGTTGTGCGGGGAAGGGGCCCGGCGAGCAGGGCCGTAACACGCCACAATCCCGCCGAAACCTGTACTCCACACCTGGATGTGGACAACAATCGACGCACAGACAGGCCGATCCTGGCACCAGCGGCGCGATGGTGACAGGCCGACGCGACATCACACATCCGCCCCCCACCGTGAGCCTGAACACGGTAGCGTGCGCTCGTCACCGATCCGACCGGACCAGTGACGCACAGCGCCGGCCAGGCGGCCGCCCCCGCGGGCGGCCAGCACGGCGGTCGGAGCCGCGCCACGGACCGTCCCGACACCCCGCGTCGCCGACGCATCCCACGGGGTCGGGGTCGGGCCGTGACGGTGCACCACCGGCACTCCGGCGCGGCCGGGGGGACAGTCGCCCGCCCTCCCAGGGGCCGGGCGGGAAGGACGTGGATGAGCCGAGTCGAGCTACCCGACTCCACCCGTCCCGACCGGCTCGGCCTGCCCGCCGCCGCCCGCGCCGCCGCCATGCTCTCCCGGGAGATCGCCTACGCCGACCCCGACCCGCTGACGATGGCCGAGCTCGACGACCGGCTGCACCGGTTCGCCACCACCCTGCTCACCACCCCGCACACCGCGCTGCTGCGCCCGGTGATCGCCGACTGGCGCCGCGTGCAGGCCGCACTGGGACGCCGGCTGTCCCCCGCGACGCACCGTGAGCTCACCGGGGTCGCCGGGTTCCTGTCGTTCTACCTGGGTGTGCTCGCCGTCGAGGCCGGGGATGATCCGTCGGCGCGGCGGTTCGCCACCCTCACCGACCAGTTCGCCACCCAGCTCGACGACCCGCTGCTGACCGGTACCGCCGCCACCCTGGACTCCCTCGTCGCGTTCGTCGGTGGCCGCTATGACGCGGCCCGGGGTGCCGCCCGCCGTGCCGCCGCCGCCGGCCATCCGTATCTGCACGGGTGGGCGGCCGCGTTGGAGGCGGGTGCGGCCGCGACGCTCGGTGACATCGACGGCGCCCTGGCCGCGCTCGCCCGGCTGTCACAGACGCCGTGTGTGCAGGGGCTGCGTCATCCGGGGTGGCCGGCGTTCGACGAGGTCCGGGAGGCCTGCGTCGTCGCGGACGTCGTCAGCCGCATGGGCGGTGAGGGCGCGGCCGGCCTGAGCCGGGTCGCGGTCGACCTGACCAGTTCGGGCACCCCCGAACGGGGGTGGGCACTGGCCGCGCTCGCCGGTGCGCTGGCACCCGACGACCCGCCGGAGGCCAGCCGGCTGCTCGGTGAGATCGTCGAGATCCTGGACGTGCACCCGTCGCGGTTGCTGTCGAGCCGGGTCAACGACCTGGTGCGCACCGCCGGCTACCCGCGGCCGCTGGCCCCCCATCCCGGCCAGGCCGGCACCTCCGCCTGACACGGGCTGGCGACACCGCCAGCCAGCCCCAGCGCGGGCTCCATACCGGTCACCCCGCCGTATCTCGGCGGACCCCCATACGGACCCCAACCCTGACCCGGCCCCGGCGCTGGTGGCCGGGCGCCCCCCGACCGGCCGGTATCGCCGATGGCCGGTATCGCCGCGGTCGGGGTGGTTGTGCATCTGCTGGCCACCGCGCCATCGAGGAGGGCCGGGACCTGTCCTCGATGAGCGGCGTCCTGGCCGGCACCGCCTACCGTCTGCTGCTGGCCTGACGGCGGGGGTGGTCGGCGGCTAGCTCAGATGCCGGGTGAAGAACCGGGCCGCGGCTTCCCCCGCGAACTGCGGGACGCCGGTGTGCCCGCCCAGATTGGCGTGCAGCGTCTTCTCCTTGGAGCCGAAGGCGTCGAACAGGTCCAAGGCCAGCTGCCGGTCGTTCCATTCGTCGTCCCACTGCAGCAGGACATGCAGCGGAATGGTGACCTGGCGGGCCTCCTCGAACATGGTGTGGGGCACGAAACTCCCGGCGAACAGAACGGCGGCCGAGATGCGCGGCTCGACCACCGCCAGCCGGATGCCGATGGCGATCACTCCCCCTGAGTACCCGACCGGGCCGCCGATCTCGGGCAGCGAAAGGAGCGCGTCCAGGGTTGCCTGCCATTCCGGGACCGCTTTGTCGACCAGCGGGAGGACGAGCCGGTCGACGATCTCCTCGTCGACCGGCTCGCCGGCCTCCAGCGCCCGGTGCAGGTCGGCGCGGGCCTGCTCGGCGGCGGCGGAACGGGGCCGGTCACCGCTTCCGGGGAGCTCGATGGTGGCCGCGGCGAAGCCGTCCGTCGCGGAGTGCCGGGCCCGGGCCACCAGCCGGGGGTACATCTTGTGCAGTCCGCCGGGATGGCCGAGCAGGATCAGCGGGGCCGGCACGGATGCGGATCCGGGTGTCCACAGGATGCCGGGGATCTCACCGAGGGTGAATTCGCGTTCGAGGACACCGTCGTCGAGGCGCTGTTCGGAAGTGAATCGCATGGTCGTGCCTTTCGGGAGTGCTCGTGAACGGCGCTCCCGGACGACCTATCGCCCGACCGTGACCCCGGAGGGGAGCACCCATGTCGATACGTTCACGGGTACCACCTCCTCGTTCTCTCGCACGGCCTCCGAAAAACTAGCAGTGGTCGCCGTGGTCCGCCAACAGGTTCTTGTGGAGGCTCCGTCAAGCCCGGCGTCGGCGGTGGCGGCGAGGCGGTCACGGCGGCGGGCCAGCAGCCGGTCGGCGAGCGCGTCGGCGCGTTCCATGTCATCCAGCGTGGCCCAGGTGCGCTCCTCGACTTCGAGGATCGCGGCGAGCAGTTCGGCGGACAGCCGGATGCGGGCGGCGACCCGGGCCACGCTCGGCGGCAACGCCCCCGCGCCCCGCCCCCCGGCCGGCGGCTGCGACCTGCCGATCCCCCGCATCACCGTCGCGTCCTGCTCCGCACCGGGCACGGGGCGGGACGCGTCCAGCCCCGGCGGCCGGGTCCCGGTACCGGCCGGGGGGCCGGGTACCGGGACGGGCCGACAGCGAGACGGGTGGGCACGGCGGCGGGCAGTGAACCGGAGCGGCGAGAACGGTGCAGCAGAGCCATGTACTCAGTGATACGTGTGACGTTCGGTGATGCAACGCCTTGACTTCACCGCCCCGGCCGGGACGACCCTCACCCCACAGGTCATCCCCAGGTCCACCCCCGCTACCCACCGGCCCATGAACAGGGTTATCCACATAACGACCCTCATGTGAGGGAGCTCACATGAGGGTCGGTGGGTGGGTCAGTGGTCCCAGGGTGAGCGTGGCCGGGCCGCCGCCGGTGGTTCGGTGGCCTCCCAGATCCGCCGCCACCGGGCCATCCCGGGCGCGCCCGCCGGTGCCCGCCGGGCCGGCCCGGCTCCCGCCGCCGGCCGCGCCGACGCCCCCGACGAAACGGAAGGACCGGTGTCACCGCCCGCACCGGCACCCGCGGCGTCGGGGGAGCGTAGGGACGCCCACCAGCTCGTCGTGTCCTCCACCCCGAGCCGGGTCACCTCCGCCGCCAGCCGTCCGGTGAACGCCCGCACATCCTCGCCGTCACCGGGACGCAGCGGACGACCGAACCGCACCGACACCCGCGGCCGCCCCGGTACCGGCCACGCCCGGCCCCGGGGCATCGCCGCGTACGCACCGCGCAACGCCGCCGGTACCACCGCCACCCCGGCCGTCATCGCCAGATAGCCCGCCCCCAGACGGAACCGGCCCCGCGACCCGTCCGCCGAACGGGTGCCCTCGGGGAACACCACCAGGTTCCACCCGCCACGCAGCAGCTCCAACGGTGTCGACGACGGCGCCCCACCGCGGCGCTCGATCGGCACCGTCCCGAACGCCAACGCCGAGGACAGGCCCCGCCAGGTGCTGTCGAAGAAGTAGTCCGCCGCCGCCGTCACCGCGGTGCGTTCCCGCACCGCCCGCGGCAACGCGCACAGCAGCATCGGCGCATCCAGATGACTGGAATGGTTCGACACGATGATCACCGGGTCGTCGCCGAGGGAACCGAACACCTCCGCGCCGGCGACCGTCGGGGTCAACGCCGCGTGCAGCAGCGGGTTCATCGCCGCTTCCAGGAACACCGTGCGCGCCGCCCGTGCCGCGCCGCCACGCGCCCACGCCGTCGGGAACTCCCGGGCGCTCACCGGCCGCCGGTGCCCCTCCGCCGAGCCCGGGACCAGCGACCGGCCACCCCAGCGGAACCCGTTCGCCAGCTCCCGGACACTCACCCCCGGCCGCGGCGGGCCACCGAACGCACCCGACCGGCTCATCGCACGTCCGCGATCGCGTGCGGCGGGGAATGCAGGTAGGTGATCGACGGGTCACGGCCCACCGTGCCCGACACCATCTCCAACGCGTCGGCGAACGTCGACGCCGCCCGGAACCCCATCCGCGCGCACGCCGCCCGATCCCCCCCGACCCACACCACATCACCCAGATGGTCCATGCCGTGCGCCGCCCAGTACCACATGTAGAACGGGTGGACACCGTGGTAGGCGTGCGACGTCCGGTACAGGTGCACATACCACGGGTCGGTCGCGTACTGCTTCTCGAACTTCGCCTCGATCGTCGCCGGGTCCGTCGACTCGGCGAGCACCTCGGAGAAGAAGTCCACATAGGACGGATGGTGCAACTGGGAGAACTCCGGGGTCACCGGATGGTAAAGAATCATCGCGCCCTGGTGGCGGACCAGCGGCCGCCCCCGGTACATGTTGAAGAAATACCCCAGACCCATGCACGTCGCCAGGATCGGGTTCATCACCGAGTTCACGTTGTACGGGCCCACATACGGCAGGCCCACCACCAGCACGTCGGACTGCCCGTCGACCTCGACGAGCTGCTGGCGGTGCACGCTGGCAATCGTCTGATCGTGGGTGGCTTCGGTCTCCCCGGCGAACACCCCGGTCACCTGGTAGTCGGCGAGCAGATCATGGAAGATCTTCCGCCGTGGCCGGGTCGGCATCGCCGCCAGCCCCCGACTCATCCCGTAGGCCATCGCCTGGTCCTTGACCGACCACTCCCACTCGCGGCGGGTCAGGAAGCTGTACCGGTCGGGGAAACAGGCGTTGTTCAACGTCGTCTCCACGTGGAAGATCTTCAGATGGTCGGCGAGGAGCCGGCCCATCCGCCACGCCGACGAATGCATCTCCGACCGGGTGTGGTCCATGAACGACCGCGACCGCAGCATCGTGTGACTGTTGTGATGGTGGCGCAGGCTGTTGTACGACGCCAACCCGATCGGCACCGACTTGTGCCCGCCGTCCATCGCGACCAGGTTCACGTTCACATAGACCAGCAGATCACTTTCCGCCGCCCGCCGGTTGATCTCCACGTCCTCACCGTGGTCGGTCACCCCGATGTGCAGCAGATTGTCGCGGTCCTCGGCGTCGTGGTTGTACAGGTTGTCCGGCCAGAACGACCGGAACACCCGCTCCCCGACGATGTGCTCGATCTCCGCCGCCGTCATCCGCCGGTGCAACGCGTTCGCCGCGATCAGCACCACGTCGTCCACACCCGCCGCCGCCGCCAGCGTCAGCACCTGTTCGATGATCCGCTGCCGCACATCCGGACGGCGCATCCGCGGCAACGGGATCGACAGATCGTCGAACGCGATCGTCAACCGCATCCCCGGCCGCAGCAACACCCGCAACGGCTCACAGTTGAACGGATGCTCCAACGCCGCGGCGATCGCCGCGTCCACGTCCGCCACCCCCGGAAGCGACTCCGGCGGATACACCACCCGGGTACCCAGCGGGAACCGCTCAAGCGTCAGCCCCTCACCCTGGTGCACCAGCAGCGGAGGTGTGCGCTCGTCGACCTCGAGCACGAACCCCGGTCTCACCTGCACGTTCCCCTCGTCCGTGTGCCGCCCCGGCCGGCCCCGGCGCCCCCGCGCCCGCCCGCCCCGCGGCGAGGACCGCCGCGCGGGGAGACAATCCCGTATACCCCGACCGTGCCACTCCCACCGGCGCCCCCACGCCCACCGGACCGCACCGGCGCGGCGCGCGTCGCGCTCACGCCGACGCCGCCGGGTCAAAAACGATCTTCACGGCGCCGAGACGCCCCGCGGACAACGCATGGTCCAACGCCTCCCGCCACCGGGTGAGCGGATACACCGCCGACACCACCCCGTCGAGTGGGGCCGTGGCGGCCAGCGCCAACGCCCGCCCGAAATCCGACTCCACCGGCTCCGCTGGTCCTGCCGGTTCGGTACCGGCCCGGCCGGGCCGGGCGCCGCCGGACGACGCGTACGTCCCCACCAGCTCCAACTCCCGGAACCACAACGGGGTCAGATCCACCGACCCCGCCGGCACCCCCGACAGCACCACCCGGCCACCGGCCCGGGTCACCCGCAGCGCCGTCGACAGCGACGACGCGCTACCCGCACAGTCGATCGCCACATCCACCCCGCCGAGCAGATACTCCCCACCCAGCTGCGGAGTCAGCCGCAACGCCCGGTTCGCGCGGCGCACCCCACCGACCGCGTCGTCGGGAGCGAGCACCTCGTCCGCGCCGAAACGACGCGCCAGCTCCACCTGCCGGCGATGCTTGGCGACCATCGTCACATGCTCGGCCTTCGTATAGGCGCGGACGGCCAGCAGCGTCAGCAGACCCACCGCCCCCGACCCGATGATCAGCACCCGGTCCCCGGACCGCACCCCGGCGCGGCCCGCGGTGTGCACAGCGGTCGCCAACGGCTCGACCAGCACCGCCCGGGAATCGGGCAGCGTGTCGGGCACCGGATGCAGCTGGCTGTGATGGGCGACCAGCGCCCGGCTCCACCCGCCACCGGTGTCCGCGCAGAACCCGGTCTGCAACCCCGGCGCCAGATGCCCCACCGTGATCCGGTCACAGCGTGACGTCCGGCCCGCCGCGCAGCCCGCGCACAGCTCCAACCCGCGGGCCGCGCAGCCCAGCACCGGGTCGATCACCACCCGCGCCCCGGCGTCCAACCGGCGCCCGTCGGCGAGCGTCACCGCCTCCTGCAGGTCACCGACGATCTCATGACCGGGAGTGAACGGCATCGACACCAGCGGGGAGAAGTAGAACGAGCTCTGCCCCGTCACCGTCGCCAGATCCGACCCGCAGATCCCCGCCAGCCGCGGCCGCACCGTCACCCACCCCGGCCCCGGCAGACCCGGATCCCCCCGGTCGACCAGCCGCAGCGGCGCCGCGGTCGTCGCCGCCGCCCCCGACAGCCGCGGGAACCGGCCCGACACCACCCGCGCCGCCGCGTACCGCGGCAGCGACCGGTACAACTCCAGACCGCGTGTCACCGGCCCTCACCCACTTCCACCCGCACAACACCACTCCCACCCGACCCCGACCCTGACAGGCCGCCCGCGGCAACCCGGGCGCGGGCCGCCGCGGCGAACAGGCCCCGCTCGCCGCGGCTGGCGACCATCAGCCGCGGCTCACCCGGCGTCGACGGCCACTCCTCGATCGGCCAACCCGCCCCCCGCGCCACCTTGTGCAACGCCACATCCGGGTTCACCGCCACCGGATTACCCACCGTGCGCAGCATCGGCAGATCCGACAGGCTGTCCGCGTACGCCCACGACGCGGACAGGTCCGCCCCCCGACG
Source organism: Frankia sp. Mgl5 (assembly GCF_023242985.1). NCBI lineage: Bacteria > Bacillati > Actinomycetota > Actinomycetes > Frankiales > Frankiaceae > Frankia > Frankia sp. Mgl5. The sequence goes on from NZ_JALKFY010000610.1 coordinate 30,461, forward strand.
CCGCGCGTAATGATCCACGAACGCCGCCCGAGCATCCCCGACCAGCGGCGACGACAACAACCGTCCCGTGTACCGGCCATCCACGCCGACTTCCAGGCCGGTCGCGACGATCTCGTCGAACAACGGCGCCAGCGGACGGGTCAGCACATCGACCGCCCCGGTCAGCAGCACGGTGCGATGCCCGGCCGCGCGATGCTCCCGCACGCGGCGCACCGCCGCCGGTTTCACCCGCCGCAACACCACATCCGCCGCGACCTCGTCGACGACCCGCGCCAGCTCCCCCGGGTCGGCGCCGGCGTACCGGCCGTACACCGAACGAATCAGATGCCCCCGGTCGCGGCGCTCGGCACGCAGATACCCCGGCAGCGCCCGCGCCAGCGACACCAGCTCCCGGGCCCGTTCCCCGACATCGCCGTCAGCCAGGCGCAGCCACAGATACGACTCGACCACCGTCGAGGACACCAACGTCCCGTCCAGGTCGAACACGGCCAGCACCCCCTCACCGGCGGTGAGGTTACGGGCCATCCGCCGCGCCGGGGCCGCATCCCGCGGCCGGCGCAACACCTGCGTCACCGCCGGGCAGTGCACGTCCTGCAGGTAGTGCCGCCAGTCGAAACACGCCGGGTCGAACCCGAAATCAACCTGGTCGGCCGGGTCCATCGCCGCGTGCAGCGCCGCGGTGGCGTCGTCGACGTAGACCAGCTCGGCCTTCGTGTACGCCCGGTACACATCGGAGTAGCGGCGTAGGAACGCCACCCGCCCCTCGGTACGTTCCAGGTCGACGGCCAGCCGGCGGACCCGCTCCGAACGCGGCGCGTGCGCCAACGCCCGGTTCGCCCACTCCACCGCCTTCTCCCCGCGGCGCAGCTTCGCCTCCACCGCCACCGCCCCGGCGAACGGCCACTCGGGAACCCCGATATGCCCGCGGCCGCGCCGCGGCAGCGGATGGGCCAGGAAATAGCCCCGCACATAGTCGTAGAGATCACGGAACAGCAACGGGTTCCGGAACCCCGAACACACCGTGTAGTAGGCCGGGCGCGCCGGCGGCGGGGAACTCGCCGCCGCCGCCAGCAGCGCGTTGACAACCAGATCCACCGGGATGATGTCGACGACGGCATCCGGGGACGCAGGGAAGTCCGGCAGCTCCCCGCGACCGAACGCCAGGATCAGCGGCTCGGCCATCTTGAACCCCTCGATCCACCCCGGGAACGGCTTCGCCAGCGCGCTCTCGATGATCGACGGGCGGACGATCGTCAACGGCAGATCGCCGTGGGAGTCCTCCAGATACCGCTCACCCAACGCCTTGGTGAACGTGTACGCGTCCGTCCAGCCCAGCACCTGCGCACGTTCGGAGCCCGCGGCGACCAACCGCGCCGCCACCCACGCCCGCCGCGCCGCCTCCGCCTGCGCCGACACCGTCTGCGCGCCGGCCCGCACATGCTCGGCCTCCGCCTGCTCGCGGAACCGCGCCGAGTTCTCCGGCGAACGCGACGCGTCCTCCGCGGCCTGGCGGGCCCGCGCGGCCGACGCCTGCTCCGCCGCCCAGTCCACCTCGTGGGCCAGCCGACCCTCGGCGATGTGCCCCGAACGCAACCCGGCGACATAGGCGGTCGACACGTGCACCAGATGCGGACGGGCCCCGGCGGCACGCACCGCGCGCAGCAGCTCCTGCACCCCGCCCAGGTTCGTCGCGAACCCCTCATCGATCGCCGGGTCGAACGACACCTCCCCAGCGCAGTGGATCACCACGTCCAGGTCGGCGGGCAGCTCACCCATACCGGCCAGGTCACCCTCGATGACCCGCACCTGCGCCGCCAGCCGCGCCGCCAACCCCTCACGGCCCAACCGTTCCCGCAGCCCGGCGAACGCCGGCTTACGGGTCATCCGCTCCAACCGGGCCATCCCCGAATGGCTGCCCCGGGGCCGCACGAGCGCCACGACCTGGGTGTCCGGGAACTCCGAGAGCAGCCTCTCCAACAGCGCCTCACCGACGAACCCGGTCACCCCGGTCACGAACACACGCCTGCCCGCGAGCCGCTCGCGCAGCCCCACCGGTCACCTCCGCACTCGCCGCAGCCCCACCGGGCGTCCCCAACGGACGCCCGGTGCGCAACAGTAGGCGACACCGGACCGTCCACGAACGAACCCGTCGGTCACCTGCGTGTACACGCACGCTGCCAGATCAGGGGCAACCTACCGTCACCGCCGGTCCGACCACGCCGCCGGCCCGCGCCGACCCGCCCCGAACCCGCCCCCGTGACCGTACGCGGCACCCCCGCGCCCCCCGGAAATGCCCGTCCCACAAGGTCAGAGGCCCTCGGCGAGGGTGGCCAACGCCATGGTCAGCCGGTCCACCGACCCGCCCAGCCCATACCGGCCCGCCAGCGCCGCCAGCGCCACCTCATCCACCGGCCGGACGGGCAGCACGTCGGCGACCGGACCCAGCGGCACATCACGGACCACCCCGACCACGGCGACCGCGGCGTCCACATAGTCACGGGCCGCGGTCAGCCGGCGGCGCGCCCCGGCCGGGAACCCGCCCTCACCCCCGGCGTCCAACGCGGCGAGGATCGCCCGCAACGACCCGAAGCGACCCAGCAACGCCGCCGCCGTCTTCGCGCCGATCCCCGCCACCCCCGGCAGACCGTCGCTGGGATCACCACGCAGCACCGCGAAATCGGCATAGGCCCGGCCCGGGATCCCATAGCGGGCGCTGATCGACGCCTCGTCGACCACCGCGAACCGTTCCACCGCGTACCGCACCACCACGCCGGTGTCGTCACACACCAGCTGGAACAGATCCCGGTCCCCGGTCAGGATGTCCACCGGCCCGCCACCGGGCCGGCCGCTGTGCCGGGTCGCCAGCGTGCCGATCACGTCGTCGGCCTCGAAACCGGCCGCCTCCACCCGGGCGATCCCGAACGCGTCGAGCACCGCGTCGATCACCGGTAGCTGCGCCGCCAACTCGTCCGGCACCTCCTCCTCCACCCCACCCGCCCCGGCCGCGGCGTCGGGGGTGGCATCGGCGACCCGGTGCGCCTTGTACGAGCCGATCAGCGCCACCCGGAACGCCGGCCGCCAGTCGGCGTCGAAACAGCACACCAGCCGCCGCGGCCGCACCTCGACGATCTGCCGGGCCAGCACGTCCAGCAGACCCCGCACCGCGTTCACCGCCATCCCGTCGGGGGCCCGCACCGACCGGGGCACCCCGTGAAAAGCCCGGAAATACAACGACGGGGTGTCCGCGAGCAGCAGCCGATCCACACCCCCACCACCCCCCACCCGCGGCGCGACGCCAGGGGAATCACCGTGAAAGTTGGTCACGTTGTCAGACTGGCATGTGCTGCCGACAGATCATCTCGACCCCGACCAACCCAGCCCTGACAACAGCCACCGCCACCCCACCGGATGGCACCGGACACCCACCCCCACCCGACACCGGGCACGCAGCCAGACTGCGTAGCGGCAGCAGCCATCCACCGTCCGTGTCGACCGGTCCCGCAGCCGCACCCGTACCCGCACCGAAAAGTCCCGCCGGGACCAGACATCGCCGTCCACGCCCCCTCCATCGCCGCGATCTGCGTAACCTCCGGATCGTGCTGGAGGACCTAGACCGTCAGATCGTGCAGCTGCTGTGCCGCGACGGCCGGATGAGCTTCACCGACCTCGGTCGCTCCACCGGCCTGTCGGTGTCCGCCGTACACCAGCGGGTCCGGCGTCTGGAGCAGCGCGGCGTCATCACCTCCTACGTCGCGCTCGTTGACCCCTCCCAGGTCGGGCTGGCCCTCACCGCCTTCGTCTCCATCAAGGAGATCGACCCCAGCCAGCCCGACGACGCCCCCGACCGGCTCACCCACCTGCCGGCCATCGAGGCCTGCTACAGCGTCGCGGGGGAGGAGAGCTACCTGCTCAAGGTCCGCGTCGCCGACCCCGCCGCCCTCGAAAGCCTCCTGCAGGAGATCCGCGCCGCCGCGAACGTGTCGACCCGCACCATGGTCGTGCTCTCCACCCCCTACGAAAACCGCCCACCCAACCTGTGAGCCCACCCGCACCCCCACCCGCCATCGGCCCGGTGCCGCGCACACCGCCCACCGCGGACCACAGGTGAGCGCCACCCACCCGGCACAGTAGGGACCGTGAGCCCCCACCACCCGCCGGCAGCCCGACGCGTCCTCTACCACCACGGACACGTCCACAGCCCCACCCACCGGCACGCCACCGCCCTGCTCACCGACGGCCCCACCATCACCTGGATCGGCACCGACGACCAGCCCGACGCCAGCGGACCGCCGCCGGCCGGCCCGGTCGACCACACCGTCGACCTGCGCGGCGCCACCCTCACCGCCGCCTTCGTCGACGCCCACCTGCACACCACCGCCACCGGGCTCGCCCTCGACGGCGTCGACCTCACCGACAGCCCGTCCCTGCGCCACACCCTCGACCAGCTCACCCGCGCCGCCCACCACCGGCCCGGCCAGCCACTGCTCGGCACCGGCTGGGACGAAACCCGCTGGCCCGAACAGCGACCCCCCACCAGCGGCGAACTCGCCCGCGCCGCCGGGCCCGTCGACGTCTACCTCGCCCGCGCCGACGGCCACACCGCCGTCATCTCCCCGCACCTGGCCACCCGCAGCGGCGCCCACCACGCCACCGGCTGGCTCGGCGACGGCCTGTGCCGCGACGACGCCCACCACCTCGCCCGCACCGCCGCCTACCACGACCTGCCCCCCACCACCCGCCGCGCCGCCGCCCGCCGCGTCCGCGCCCACGCCGCCACCCTCGGCATCGCCGCCCTGCACGAGATGGCCGGCCCGCAGGTCTCCTCCGCCGACGACCTCGCCGCCCTGCTCACCCTCGCCCGCGACGAACCCGGCCCCACCATCACCGGCTACTGGGCCGGTGAACTCACCGTCGCCACCGCCCTGAACACCGAACCCGGCCTGGGCCCCGTCGGCTACGGCGGCGACCTGTTCGTCGACGGCTCCCTGGGCTCGCACACCGCCGCGCTACGCAGCCCCTACACCGACCAGCCCACCCACCGCGGGCAGCTGCACCGCGACGCCGACGACATCCGCGACACCGTCCTCGACGCGGTCGCCGCCGGCCTGCAGACCGGCTTCCACGCCATCGGCGACGCCGCCCTCGACACCGTCCTCGACGGGGTGCGCGCCGCCGCCGCCCGTGTCGGCACCGCCACGATCAGCGCCGGCACCCACCGGGTCGAACACGCCGAGCTGCTGCACCCCGAACAGATCACCGCCATGGCGCGCCTCGGGCTCGTCGCCTCCGTGCAGCCCGCGTTCGACGCCCGCTACGGCGGCCCCCACGGCCTGTACACCCGCCGGCTCGGCACCGACCGTGCCAGCGCGATGAACCCGTTCGCCGCGCTGCACCGCGCCGGGGTCCTACTCGCCCTGTCCTCCGACAGTCCCGTCACCCCCCTCGACCCGTGGGGAGCGGTACGCGCCGCGGCCACCCATCACACCCCCTCCGCGCGGATCAGCGGTGCCGCGGCGTTCACCGCCGCCACCCGCGGCGGCTGGCTGGCCGCCCGCGCCGGCGGTGACGGTGCTGGACGGATCACCGTCGGCGCGCCCGCGACCTTCGCGATCTGGGAGACCCCCCACCCGCCGCGGCCCGCCGGGCCGCCGGCCACCCAGCCCGCCGGGCCGCTGGATGTTCTCCTCGACCAGCTTGACCGCACCGGCAACGCGCCACGCTGCCTACGCACCGTGCTGCGCGGACAGACCCTGCACGACCTGCTCTGAGCCCGCCGGCTGAACCAGCCGGCGAGTCGGGTCAGCGCAGCGCGGCGAGGGCTGGTGTGGGCCGGTCGGGATCCGGACCGTCCTTCGAACCGGAGCCGCCGCGCTACCCGCCACGACACCGTTGTCTAACGGACGGTCCGGAACCCCACCGGCCCCGCTACCGCACCCGACCCCGCCGGATCGGTCGGGTGCCCAGGCCCGAGCACCGCGCGATTCGACCACACCCCGCACAGACTGGGAAGCGCACCGGACCGCACCCGAAAACCCCCGGTAGTCCCAATGTGGTCCCACTCTGGGATGTGGTCCCACTCCGGGGGTGTGAGGTGACCCGCCACACCCGACACCCCACCCGCCCAGCTCACACCCCCGCCACCACCATCCACACCCCACCCGGCCATCCACACCCCACCCGGCCCGGCGTGGTCGCCACCGCCCCCGTAACCGACACTGGACCGGTGACCGACGCGCCCGCCACACCCTCCCTCGAGCCCGGCCCGCTCGACCCCGCCCCGGCGGGCGCACCCCCCACACCCCCACACCCCACCGGCCGCGCCCTACCGCGCCGCCTCACCCGGCCCGCCCTGGCCGTCCTCGCCGGCGCCCTGCTCTACCTCGCCTTCCCCCCAGTCGGCCTGTGGCCGCTGGCACCGGTCGCCCTGGCCGTTCTCACCCTGACCGTCCGCGGACGGCGGCTACGCGCCTCCTACGGGCTGGGAATGCTGTTCTCCCTCGCGTTCCTGCTACCCCTGCTGCGCTTCGTCTCCTTCGTCGGCGCCGACGGCTGGATCGTGCTGTCCGCCGCCGAGGCCGCCCTACTCGCCCTCGTAGCACCCGCCACCACCCTCGTTCAGCGGCTACCCGCACCGTGGCTGTGGACAGGCGCCATCTGGGTCGCCCAGGAGGCCCTACGGGGCCGTGCGCCCTTCGGGGGCTTCCCCTGGGGGCGGATCGCGTTCAGCCAGCCGAACAGCCCCTACACCGCCCTCGCGGCGCTCGGCGGCGCACCTCTGGTCACCTTCGCCGTCGCCACCACCGCCGCGCTGCTCGCCACAGCCGCCACCCACGCCACCACGACCGCCACCACCCGCGCCGCGGGTACAGGAGCAGCCGCACGAGCCACCGACGGCTCAGGCAACAGCGATGCCGCCCCCCGCGCCGCCGCCGGCGCGGCGACCCACATCCGACCACTACTGGCCACTCTCACCGGTGCTCTCGCGCTCGCCCTCGCCGGCCTCGCCGTTCCCCTACCCACCACCGCCCAGCACGGCACCCTCAACGTCGCCGCCGTCCAGGGCAACGTCCCCGAAACCGGCGGCCTGCGCGCCCTCGGCGAGGCCTTCCAGGTCACCGACAACCACGTCACCGGCACCGAGAACCTCGCCGCCGCCGTCCGCGCCGGCCGCACCCCCCAACCCGACCTCGTCCTGTGGCCGGAGAACTCCTCCGACATCGACCCCCTCACCAACCCCACCGCCCACGCCGCCCTCACCCACGCCGCCACCGTCGCCGGCGCACCACTGCTCGTCGGCGCCGTCCTCGACGGCCCCGGCCCCCGCCACGTCCGCAACGCCGGCCTCATCTGGACCACCGACGGCCCCACCGGCGCCATGTACGTCAAACGCCACCCCGTCCCCTTCGCCGAATACCTCCCCGGCCGCGCCCTGCTCGAAAAACTCATCAGCCGCTTCGCCGACGAGATGCCCAACGACTTCCTCGCCGGCACCACCACCGGCGCCCTACCCGTCGCCGGCACCGTCATCGGCGACGTCATCTGCTTCGAAGTCGCCTACGACGGCCTCGTCCGCGACAACGTCAACCACGGCGCCGAACTCCTCGTCATCCAAACCAACAACGCCTCCTTCGGCCGCAAAGGCGAAAGCCAACAGCAACTCGCCATGAGCCGCCTGCGCGCCGTCGAACACGGCCGCGCCACCATCCAGGTCTCCACCAGCGGCCAGAGCGCCCTCATCACCCCCGACGGCACCATCCTCACCCAGACCGGACTCTACGAAGCCGGCGTACTGTCCGCACAACTCCCACTACGCACCACCCACACCCTCGCCACCCGCCTCGGTATCGTCCCGGAGGCGGTGCTCACCGCCCTCGGCGCACTCGCCATGATTGCTGGACTGACCCACCCCCGGCGCACCCGCCACCACCCCGGCGACACACCCGCCGACAACGACCCGACCAGCACCACCCACCAACCCACCCCGACATCCACCGACCGGACCGGCGACAACCACCAGCACCCGGGGGAGACGCACCAACCCGCCGCCGGCACCGACCAGAAGAGGAGAGGCGTGGAAGCCACCCGCGTCGTCGTCTGCGTCCCGACCTACAACGAACGGGAGAACCTGCCGGACACCACGCGCCGGCTACGCCAGGCGAACCCCGCGGTCCACCTACTCGTCATCGACGACGCAAGCCCCGACGGCACCGGAAAAATCGCCGACGAGCTCGCCGACGACGACGACCAAATCCACGTCCTGCACCGGCCCGGCAAATCCGGCCTCGGCTCCGCCTACATCGCCGGCTTCACCTGGGCCCTGCAACACGGCTACGACATCATCGTCGAAATGGACGCCGACGGCTCCCACCAGCCCGAACAGCTACCCCGCCTACTCGACGCCCTCACCGACGCCGACCTGGCCATCGGCTCCCGCTGGGTCCCCGGCGGCACCGTCCACAACTGGCCCCGCAGCCGGCTCGTCCTCTCCCGCGGTGCCAACGCCTACGTCCGCGCCGCCCTCGGGGTGCCCCTCCACGACGCCACCGCCGGGTTCCGCGCCTACCGCGCCGACGTCCTGCGCGCCCGCGACCTCGACCAGGTCGCCTCCCAGGGCTACTGCTTCCAGGTCGACCTCGCCTGGCGCGCCTGGCAGGCCGGGTTCCGCGTCGTCGAAGTCCCCATCGACTTCGTCGAACGCGAACGCGGCGCGTCGAAGATGAGCCGCGCGATCGTCGCCGAAGGATTCTGGCGCGTCGGCTGGTGGGCCCTGACCTCCCTGCGCCGTGGCCCCGCCAGCACCAGCCAGGCCAGCACCAGCCAGCGCGCTGGCACGGGCACGGTGATCCCCACCCCCGCCCGGCCCGCCGACCCCACCGCGGACAGCCTCACCACCCCGACCGCCACCGGACCCGACACCGTCGACGCCGGCCGGCCCTGAAACGTCGATGTGGGGTGGCAGCGTGCGCTGCCACCC